>NZ_VWWK01000331.1:0-3387 GCF_011753035.1 Burkholderia sp. Ax-1720
TAGAGGCCGGCGAACACCTGCGGCTTCACTTCCTTGAAGCCCGGCAGCGGCTCGGGCGCGGCCTTGGCCGCGTGCGTGACGGTGTCGCCCACCTTGGCGGCCGTCAGCTCCTTGATGCCGGCGATGACGAAACCCTGGTCTATCCGGTCGAGCTGAACGGCCTGATTGTCGAGGGGCGCTTGTCCTTCACCTGGCGCTTCGATCCGGCGGTGATCTCGCCCGAGCGCCAGCATGCCCTGGTGGCCGCCTTCGGCCGCGAGCTCGTGCGCCTGGTCGCGCATTGCGAGCAGGCCGAGCCACGCGCCACCGCGGCCGATTTCCCGCGCGCCGCGCTCGACGAGGCCGGCTTCGAGGCGCTGGGCCTGGCCGGCACCGCGCTCGACGATCTTTATCCCGCCACGCCGCTGCAACAGGGCCTGCTGTTCCACAGCCTGATGGAGGCGGGCGCCTACCTGAACCGCAAGCGCCTGACCCTGTCGGGCGCGGTCGACATCGAGGCGATGCGCGAGGCCTGGCGCACCGTGGTCGAACGGCACCCGGTGCTGCGCACGCGCTTCGTGCGCGCGCACGGCGGCACCATGCTGCAGGCCGTGCTGGCCTCGGTGCCGCTGCCCTTCGAAGTGCACGACTGGCGCGAGCGCGCCGACTACGACGAAGCCTTCGCCCGCTGGTTCGACGAGCAGGCGCCGCGGCGCATCGATCTCGACGCCGCGCCGCTGATGCACGTCGCGCTGTTCCGCCGTCCCGACGGCGCGCACGACCTGGCCTGGCTGAACCATCACGCGCTGTCCGACGGCTGGAGCCAGTCGCAACTGCTCGGCGAACTCACGCGCAGCTACGCGGCGGCCTGCCGGGGCAAGCCGCCGGAACTCGAGCCGGTGGTGCCGTTCGGCGCCTATCTCGACTGGCTGGCGCGCCAGCCCGAGCCGGCCGACTGGTGGCGCGAGCGGCTCGCCCAGGTGGACCGGCCGGCGCTGCTGCTCGACGGCCTGCCCTCGCTCTCGACCGCCGAGGCGCAGGCGCATCTCGCGCAAGGCGGCCCGGGCTTCCGGCATCGCGACGCCCGGCTCGACGCGGACCTGTCGGCCGCGCTGGCCGAGACCGCGCGCCGTCGCGGCATCACCCTCAACACGCTGATCCAGGGCGCCTGGGCGATCGTGCTGGCGCGCCACGCGGATCGCCGCCAGGCGGCCTTCGGCGTGACCGTGTCGGGCCGTCCCTCGGAGCTGCCCGGCGCCGCCGCGATCCAGGGCGTGTTCATCAACAGCCTGCCGATGTGGATCGAGGTGCCCGCCGACGCGCCGCTGCAGGATTGGCTCGCCGCCATCCAGTTGCGCAATGTCGAGCTGCGCCAGGTCGAGCACACGCCGCTGACCTCGGTGCGTCGATGGGCGGGCGGCGGCGAGCTGTTCGATTCGCTGCTGGTGTTCGAGAACTACCCGATCGACCCGTCGCTGCGCGATGGATCGCTGGGCCTGACGGTGGATGCCTCGACCTCGTTCGAGCAGACCCACTATCCGCTCACGCTCGGCATCCTGCCCGGCGAGCGGATCGGCCTCGAATGGAGCTGGGACGCGACGCGCCTGGCCGAGGCCGGCATCGACGCCTTGTCCGAGGCTTACCAGGCGGTGCTGGCGCAACTGGCGCGGCCCGAGGTCGAGACGCTGGCCGCCTTGCGCATCGCGGGGCCGGCCGGCGAGGCCGGCAGCGCCGTGGCGGCTTCGCAGGGGACGAGCGAGGCGAGCGGGGCGCATCCGAACCCGAATCCGCATCCCTATCGCGGCGCGATCGCGCGCTTCGAGGCCGCCGCGCTCGCGCGTCCCGATGCGCTGGCACTGCGCTGCGGCGACGAGACCATCGACTACGCCGCGCTCAATCGCGCCGCCAACCGCATCGCGCATCGCCTGGCCGCGCTCGGCGTGGGCGCCGAGGCGCGCGTGGGCGTCTGCGTCGAGCGTTCGCCGGCCCTGGTGGCCGCCTTGCTCGGCGTGCTCAAGGCCGGCGGCGCCTATGTGCCGCTCGATCCCGACTATCCGCGCGAGCGGCTGCGCGAGCTGTGCGAGGACGTGGGCATCGCGATCGTGCTGGCCGACGCGCACACCGCGCCGCGTCACGCCGACTGGCTGGCGCAGGCGGGCCGCACCGTGCTGGAAGTCGCGCCGCTGCTGGCGGCGGACGATCTGGCCGAGGACAATCCGGCCGGCGAGGCGCATCCCGAGCAGCTCGCCTATGTGATCTCGACCTCGGGCTCCACCGGCCGGCCGAAGGGTGTGGCGCTCACGCACGGCGCCCTGAGCCGCCATATCGACGATTTCCTCGCCGACCACGGCCTGCGCGTGGACGATCACGTGCTGCAGTTCTCGACCGTCAATTTCGATGCCTCGGTCGAGCAGCTGTTCCCGGCGCTGGCGATCGGCGCCTCGGTCGAGATGCGCGGCCCGGCGCTATGGAGCGCCGAGGAATTCGACCGCGTGCTGGCCGAGCGCGCCGTCACCTTCGCCGACCTGCCGACCGGCTACTGGAAGCAATGGGCGCGGCAGGCGCGGCCGCGGCCGGGCCTCGCGCTGCGCCGCATGACGATCGGCGGCGAGGCGCTGCCCGGCACGGCCGTCGCGCAATGGCGGGACGGCCCGCTCGGCGCGGTGCAACTGGTCAATACCTACGGGCCGACCGAAACCGCCGTGGTGTCCTCGGTGCTGCCGGTCGAGGATGCGCATCGCGACAGCCTCGCGGTGCCGATCGGCCGACCCTCGGCCTCGCGCCTGTACCGGATCCTCGATCGCGACGGCGAGCCGGTGCCGCCGCTCGGCGTGGGCGAGCTCTGCATCGGCGGCCACACGCTGGCGCGCGGCTACGTGGGCCGCCCGGGCCTGAGCGCCGAGCGCTTCGTGCCCGATCCGCTCGGCGCGCCGGGCTCGCGCCTGTACCGCACCGGCGATATCTGCCGCTGGCTGCCCGATGGCGGCGTCGCCTATGTCGGCCGGCTCGACCAGCAGGTCAAGGTGCGCGGCTTCCGGGTCGAACTCGGCGAGATCGAGGCCGCGCTGGTGGCGCTGCCCGAGGTGGCCGAGGCGCTGGCCCTGGTGCAGGGCGAGGACGACGCGCGCCGCGTGGTGGCCTATGTGGTGCCCGCGCGCGATGGCGCGGCGCCCGATCCGGCACGCTTGCGCGAGGCGCTGGCGCAGCGCCTGCCCGCCCATATGCTGCCTTCGGCGATCGGCGTGCTCGACGCACTGCCGACCCTGCCCAACGGCAAGCTCGACCGCCGCGCGCTGCCGGCGCTCGACGCCGCGAGCGCCGGCTACGTGGCGCCCGCCACGCCGCTGGAGGCGACCGTCGCCGAGATCTGGCAGGCCGTGCTCGGCATCGAGCGGGTCGGAGCCCGCG
>NZ_VWWK01000332.1:0-3373 GCF_011753035.1 Burkholderia sp. Ax-1720
TGCCGGCGCCGCCAAGGCCGACGGCGAACGGCTCGACTCGCTGTTCACGCGCCTGCGCCACGGCGGCAGCGCGCCGGCCCCGGCCGCGCCGAAATCCGCCGCCGAGGCGCCGCGCCGCCCGTGGTTCCTGCGTGGAGCGCCGCGCTCATGAAGGTCGTCAGTGTCGTGTCGGCGAAGGGCGGGGTCGGCAAGACCACGCTCGCCGCCAACCTCGCCTCGGTGATCGCCTCGCAGGGCCGCCACGTGGTGGCGATCGACCTCGATCCGCAGAACTCGCTGCGCCTGTACTTCGGCGTGCCGCTCGACAGCGTCGACGGCCTGTCGCGCGCGGGGCTGGCCGGCTCGCTCTGGCAGGGCGCGATGGTCGACGGCGACGACGGCGTGACGGTGCTCGCGTTCGGCGCGCTGGTGGAGCAGGAGCAGCACCTGTTCGAGCGGCGCCTCGACGACGATCCGGGCTGGCTCGCGCGCGGCATCGCCGACCTGCGCCTGGGCGAGGACGACATCGTCATCATCGACACCCCGCCCGGCTCCTCGGCCTTCACGCGCGCCGCGCTGACGGCCGCGCATTTCGCGGTCAACGTGGTGTTCGCCGACGCCGCCTCCTACGCGGCGATCCCGCAGATGCAGCGCATGATCGACGCCTACGCGGCCTCGCGGCCCGAGTTCATCGGCGAGGGCTACGTGGTCAACCAGATCGACCAGTCGCGCCAGCTCAACAAGGACGTGCTGCGGGTGCTGCGCGACATGCTCGGCAAGCACATGTTTCCCGGCGTGATCCACGACGACGAGGGCGTCAGCGAATCGCTGGCCTGCAACACCACCATCGTGCGCTACGACCCGGTCAGCCAGGTCTCGGCCGACCTGCGCGCCTGCGCGGCCTGGCTGCTGGATGCGCTCGGCAGCGACGAGCCCGCCGAGGAAGGAACCGCCGCATGAAATCCACCCGTCACGCCACGGCGCAGACCGCGCCGCGCGCCGCCGTGTCCGCCGCCGGCGCCGGCACCCAGGGCGCGCCGGCCGCGAACGCCCGCCAGCCAGCCAAGCCGGGCAAGCCGGGCAAGCCCGGCAAGCCGCCCCGGCGCGGCGGTTCGCGCCTCGAACGCTTCGCCGACGCGCGCCTGTTCGGCAGCCTGCCGGTGATCGTGCTGCTCTCGCTGTTCTCGGCCGGCGCGCTGTTCTTCGTCTTCACGGTGCCGCTGTCCAACGGCCAGCAACTGATCTTCGCGGCCTGCTGCTTCGCGGCCGCGCTGCTGTTCCGCCGCATCGAAGGCCATTACGCCACGCTGGTGATGATGATGCTGTCGGTGATCGCCACCGGCCGCTACATGGTCTGGCGCCTGACCGAGACCACCTACTGGTCGCATCCGCTCGACGCCGCCTGGGGCCTGCTGCTGGTGGCCGCCGAGGTGTACGCGGCGCTGATCCTGCTGCTCGGCTATTTCCAGACCGCCTGGCCGCTCAAGCGCAAGCCGCGTCCGCTGCCGGCCTCGCGCGCCGACTGGCCCACCGTCGACGTGTTCATCCCCACCTACAACGAGCCGCTGTCGGTGGTGAAGCCCACCATCTACGCCGCGCTCGCGCTCGACTACCCGCCCGAGAAGCTGACCATCCACGTGCTCGACGACGGCCGCCGCCCCGAGTTCAAGGCCTTCTGCGAGGAAGTGGGCGTGAACTGGACGATCCGCGCCCACAACCGCCACGCCAAGGCCGGCAACATCAACGAGGCGCTGAAGATCACCCACGGCGAGTTCTTCGCGGTGTTCGACTGCGATCACATCCCGACCCGCTCGTTCCTGCAGATCTGCCTGGGCTGGTTCCTGCACGACAAGAAGCTGTCGATGCTGCAGACGCCCCACCACTTCTTCTCGGCCGACCCGTTCGAGCGCAATCTCGGCACCTTCCGCAAGGTGCCCAACGAGGGCGAGCTGTTCTACGGGCTGGTGCAGGACGGCAACGACCTGTGGAACGCCACCTTCTTCTGCGGCTCCTGCGCGGTGCTGCGCCGAACCATGGTGGAGGAGATCGGCGGCATTGCGGTGGAGACCGTCACCGAGGACGCCCACACGGCGCTCAAGCTGCACCGGCTCGGCTACACCACCGCCTACCTGGCGATCCCGATGGCCGCGGGGCTGGCCACCGAGAGCCTGTCCGGCCACATCGGCCAGCGCATCCGCTGGGCGCGCGGCATGACGCAGATCTTCCGCATCGACAATCCGCTGATGGGCCGCGGCCTGTCGATCGCGCAGCGGCTCTGCTACCTGAACGGGATGATGCACTTCTTCTACGGCATCCCGCGCCTGGTGTTCCTGACCGCGCCGCTCTCGTTCCTGTTCTTCGGGGCCCACGTGATCCAGGCCTCGGCGGTGACCATCGCGCTGTTCGCGATGCCCCACATGCTGCACGCCAACGCCACCAACTCGCGCATGCAGAGCCAGTTCCGCCATTCGTTCTGGGCCGAGGTCTACGAATCGGTGCTGGCCTCCTACATCACGCCGCCCACCCTGCTGGCCCTGATCAATCCGAAGCTCGGCAAGTTCAACGTGACGGCCAAGGGCGGCATGATCGAGCAGAAGTATTTCGACTGGGCCATCTCGCGGCCCTACCTGCTGCTGCTGATCCTGAACCTGCTGGGCTTCCTGATCGGCCTCTGGCACATCCACACGCACTGGAGCGTGCGCAGCGAGGTGTACACCACCATCCTCAACCTCGGCTGGACCACCTACAACATGCTGATCCTCGGCGCCAGCGTGGCCGCCGCGGCCGAGCAGAAGCAGGTGCGCGCGGTGCACCGGGTGGCGATGAAGATGCCGGTGATGCTGCGCTTCGGCACCGGCCGCACGCTCGCCTGCGAGACCATCGACTACTCCGAGGGCGGCGTGGGCGTGGCCCTGCCGCAGAACATCTCGGTGCCGCTGCACGAGCGGGTGACGGTCTCGCTGTTCCGCGGCGACGAGGAATACGCGTTCCGCGCGATCGTCAGCTTCTCGGCGCCGGGCCGTGCCGGCCTGCGCTTCGTCGAGATGACCAAGGACCAGGAATTCAATTTCGTGAAGACCACCTTCGCGCGCGCCGACGCGTGGACCGGCTGGGCCGAGGGCAGGAAGCCCGACGCGCCGCTGCGTGCGCTCGGCAGCGTGCTGTCGGCCGGCGCCCGCGGCATCTGGAATCTCTTCGAACACCTCTATGCGGACTTGCGCACCTGGAAACGGCGCTCGGGCCGCTGAACCGGATCACGGACTGCGACGGCAGATGAAGAAAGGAATCGCCATGACACGCCCTCGAGCGGGCGAGGGCGGCAGCGCGCGCGTTGCGGCCTCGCATGACGGCGCGCGCGCGCCGCATTTCGGCCGCGGCTCAGCCGCGCACGCGG
>NZ_VWWK01000333.1:0-3409 GCF_011753035.1 Burkholderia sp. Ax-1720
CTGCGCGAGGTGCTCGGCGCCGCGCTCGGCGTGGCGCCGGCCGCGCTGCGTTTCGCCACCGGCGAGGCGGGGCGCCCTTCGCTGGTGGCGGATTGCGCGCCGGGCGCCGCCGCGCTCGATTTCAATGTCTCGCATTCGGGCAGCCACGCGTTGATCGCCTGGAGCGCGTCGACCCGCGTCGGCGTCGATGTCGAGGCGCCGCGCGAGGGTTTCGACTGGACGCCGCTGGGCCAGTCGGTGTTCGCGCCGGCCGACGAGGCCGCCGTGCTGGCTTGCGCGCCGGCCGGGCGGCGCGATGCCTTCTACCGTGTCTGGACCGCCAAGGAGGCGCTGCTGAAGGTGCTCGGCGTCGGCATCGCGGGCGGGCTCGAGGCGTTCTCGGTGCTCGATCCGCGGCGGCCCGGCGAACTGGTGCCCTGCGTGGTGGATTCGTCCGCGCCGGCCAGCGGCGTGGCGGCCTATACCGCCGCCTGGGTGGACGCGGCGCCAGGACATCCGGCCTGCCTCGCCTGGCGTCCGCTCGCGGGCTAGTAGGGCGAATAGGGCGAATAGGGCGAATAGGGCGCCGGCCGGTTCTGCGCGGTTGCCGGCTCGTCGGCGGCGCGCCGCGCCGTCGACGAGCCCGCGCCGGGCTTCCGGTTCGATTTCCAATCCGCTGTCCTCTCGTCGCGTTCCCGGCGCTGCCCTCGCGAGCCGCTGGCGCCGTGATGCTTCGTCGCGCCTGAGCTGGCGAGGCTGCCGTCCGGCAGTCCGCCGAGGCTCGTGACCTTTCCGTTCCCTCTTTCCTCGGAAGCTTTCCCAGCCTGGCTCCAAGCCGCCGCGCGCCGCGTTTTCGCGTGCATGGCCCGGCGTGTCCGCACCCATCCCGCCCCGTATGCGGCGCTAGGGAAATCCCTGAGCGTCGAATTTTGAAAACGGGTTGTCTATACAAGTCCGCGCATCTACACTGCTCAGCACCTAACTTGTATAGACAGGACGCCCTTATGATCACCTTGACCCCCGGCCATCTGACGCTCGCCCAACTTCGCTCGATCGCACGCGAGCCGGTCAAGATCGAGCTCGATCCGGCCAGCTTCGCCGCCATCGACCGCGGCGCGCAGGCGGTGGCCGACATCGCGGCCAAGGGCGAGCCGGCCTACGGCATCAACACCGGCTTCGGCCGTCTCGCCAGCACCCATATCCCGCACGACCAGCTCGAACTGCTGCAGAAGAACCTGGTGCTCTCGCACGCGGTCGGCGTGGGCGAGCCGATGAAGCTGCCGGTGGTGCGCCTGCTGATCGCGCTGAAGCTGTCGAGCCTCGGGCGCGGCCATTCGGGCATCCGCCGCGAGGTGATGAATGCGCTCGTCACGCTGTTCAACGCCGACGTGCTGCCGCTGATCCCGGTCAAGGGCTCGGTGGGCGCCTCGGGCGACCTGGCGCCGCTGGCCCATATGTCGGCCACCCTGCTGGGCATCGGCGAGGTGTTCATCCGCGGCGAACGCGCCAGCGCGGCCGACGGCCTGCGCTCGGTCGGCCTCGCGCCGCTCACGCTGCAGGCCAAGGAAGGCCTGGCCCTGCTCAACGGCACCCAGGCCTCGACGGCGCTGGCCCTCGACAACCTGTTCGCGATCGAGGATCTCTACCGCAGCGCGCTGGTGGCGGGCGCGCTGTCGGTCGACGCGGCGGCCGGCTCGGTCAAGCCCTTCGACGCGCGCATCCACGAACTGCGCGGCCATCGCGGCCAGATCGAGGCGGCCGCGGCCTATCGCGGCCTGCTCGAGGGCTCGAAGATCAATGTCTCGCACCAGGATTGCGACAAGGTGCAGGACCCGTACAGCCTGCGTTGCCAGCCGCAGGTGATGGGCGCCTGCCTGGACCAGATGCGCCACGCGGCCGGGGTGCTGCTGATCGAGGCGAACGCCGTCTCGGACAACCCGCTGATCTTCCCGGACACGGGCGAGGTGCTGTCGGGCGGCAACTTCCACGCCGAGCCGGTGGCCTTCGCGGCCGACAACCTGGCGCTGGCCGCCTCGGAAATCGGCGCGCTGGCCGAGCGCCGCATCGCGCTCCTGATCGACGCCACGCTGTCGGGCCTGCCGCCCTTCCTGGTCAAGGACGGCGGCGTGAACTCGGGCTTCATGATCGCGCACGTGACGGCCGCCGCGCTGGCCTCCGAGAACAAGACGCTGGCGCATCCGGCCTCGGTCGATTCGCTGCCCACCTCGGCCAACCAGGAAGACCACGTCTCGATGGCGACCTTCGCGGCACGCAAGCTCGGCGACATCGCCGAGAACGTCGCCGCGATCATCGCGATCGAGCTGCTGGCCGCCGCGCAGGGCGTGGACCTGCGCCAGCCGCACGCGACCAGCCCCAAGCTGCAGGAAGCGATGGCCACCATCCGCGAGCGCGTGCCGCACTATGACCTGGACCGCTACTTCGCGCCCGACATCGCCGTGATCACCGAGCAGGTGCGTGCCGGCGCGTTCGCCCGGCTGAGCCCGCTGTCCTTCGTCTCGGAGCAGTGATGCGATGAGCACGCCGGCCTACCAGGAGATCAAGGACTTCATCCTCGCGCGGATCCACGCGGGCGAGTGGGCCGAAGGCGACCTGGTGCCATCGGAGAACGAGCTGGCGCGCGACTTCAAGGTGGCGCGCATGACGGTGAACCGCGCGCTGCGCGAGCTGACGGCCGAGCAGGTCCTCACGCGCGTTCAGGGCGCCGGCACCTTCGTGGCGCGGCCGAAGTACGAGTCGACCCTGGTGGCGATCCGCAGCATCTCGGACGAGATCGCGGCACGCGGCCATCGCTACCACGGCCAGGTGCTCGAACTCCTCACCCTCGAGGCCGACGAGGCGCTGGCCGACGAGCTGCAGGTGGCGGTGGGCGCGAGCCTGTTCCTGTCGACCATGCTGCATTTCGAGAACGACGAGCCGGTCCAGCTCGAGCAGCGCTGGGTCAATCCGGCCGTGGCCGGCGCTTATGCGCAGCAGGATTTCACGGCCGTCACGCCGGCACAGTACCTGATGCGCGTCGCGCCGCTGCAGCGCGTCGAGTACCGCATCGAGGCGGCCGCGCCCGATCGCGAGATGCGCGAGCGGCTCGCGATGGGCGAGGCCGAGCCCTGCCTGGTGCTGCATCGGCGCACCTGGTCGCAGGGCGTGGTGGCCTCGATCGCGAACCTCTGGCACCCGGGCAGCCGTTATCGCTTCACCGGCCATTTCTGAACCGCAACCGCGCGGCCGCGCCAGGCGCCGAACCGTGCAGCCCTTTGCATCCATTCCTTCGTAGGGAGCCGTCGACATGAATCATCCCAAGCACATCGATCCGCGTCTCGATCCGACGCGCGTGATCCGCGCGCCGCGCGGCAGCGAGAAAACCTGCAAGACCTGGCTCGCCGAGGCGGCGTACCGGATGATCCAGAACAAT
>NZ_VWWK01000032.1:0-62866 GCF_011753035.1 Burkholderia sp. Ax-1720
AACCAGGACGCGGTGGCGGTGAAGCCGGTGCCGGCTTCGTCGGGCGTGACGGCGGCGCCGCTCGCGGCATCGGCGCCGGCCGCCGGCCACGACGCGGCGCAGGCCGACCTGCTCAAGCGCGGCGAATACCTGGCGCGCGCCGGCGACTGCATCGCCTGCCACAGCACGCCGAACGGCAAGCCCTTCGCGGGCGGCCTGAAGTTCGACACGCCGATCGGCGCGATCTACTCGACCAACATCACGCCCGACGCGAAGACCGGCATCGGCGGCTGGCGCTTCGAGGACTTCGATCGCGCGGTGCGCGCCGGCGTGCGCAAGAACGGCGACACGCTCTATCCGGCGATGCCGTATCCGTCCTACGCGCGCCTGAGCGAGGAAGACGTGCGCGCGATGTACGCCTACTTCAGCCAGGGCGTGGCGCCGGTCGAGCAGGCCAATCGCGCGGTGGACATCGTCTGGCCGCTGTCGATGCGCTGGCCGCTCGCGATCTGGCGCAAGCTGTACGCGCCGGCGCCCAAGCCGTTCGAGGCCGCCTCGTACGCCGATCCGGTGCTGGCGCGCGGCGCCTACCTGGTGCAGGGGCTCGGCCATTGCGGGGCCTGCCACACGCCGCGCGCGCCGACCATGCAGGAGCGCGCGCTCGGCGACGCCGACGGCAGCGATTTCCTGGCCGGCGGCGCGGCGATCGACGGCTGGGTGCCCACCAGCCTGCGCGGCGAGCCGCGCACCGGCCTGGGCACCTGGTCCGAGCAGGAGATCGTGCGTTTCCTGAAGACCGGGCGCAACCTGCACACGGCCGCGTTCGGCGGGATGAGCGACGTGGTCGACCACAGCATGCAGTACCTCAGCGACGCCGACCTGAGCGCCATCGCGCGCTACCTGAAGTCGCTGCCGCCGCGCGCGAGCGGCGAGACCGTCTACGCCTACGACGACGCGGCCGCCCAGGCGCTGCGCGCCGGCGACGCGAAGCGGCCGGGCGCGTCCGTCTACGTCGACAACTGCATGGCCTGCCACCGCAGCGACGGCCGCGGCTACACGCGCGTGTTCCCGGCGCTGGGCGGCAACCCGGTGGTGCAGGGCGCCGATCCCACCTCGCTGATCCACGTGGTGCTGGAAGGCGCGGCGCTGAACGGCACGCACGAGGCGCCGTCGAGCTTCACCATGCCGCCGTTCGGCTGGCGCCTGTCCGACCAGGAGGTCGCCGACGTCGCGAACTTCGTGCGCACCAGTTGGGGCAATACCGGCTCGACGGTGACGGCCGCGCAGGTGGCCAAGCTGCGCCGCGCGTATCCGGGCAAGCGCCCCGATGCGCCGCCGGGCGCGGACTTCGCGCGGCCTTCGGCGAGCCTGACGAACTAGGCTCCCGGGTCCATGAAAAAAACCGCGCGGGATGGCTGTCCCGCGCGGTTTTTTCTTTCCGGAGGTGGGCGAGGCGGCTATTGCACCTCGTCGTAGACGTGCTCGAACGCGCGCCGGTAGATCTCCAGCGCGCTGGCCTCGTCGATCTCGCAGGGATTGTTGACCAGCAGCCGCTCCTGCTTCATCGCGTCGGCCGCCAGCCCCGCCAGGTCGCCGACGTCGATGCCGACCGCCTGCAGGTTGGCCGGCAGCCCCGAGTCGCGCGCCAGCCGCACCAGGTAGGCGATGAAGGCCTCGGCCTGCTCCTCGACCGGGCCGACCGGCTCCAGCCCCACCAACTGCCCGAGCTCGGCATATTGCTGCGCGGCGGCCTGCGCGTTGAAGCGCAGCACATGCGGCAGCACCAGCGCATTCGACAGCCCGTGCGGCACATGGAACACGCCGCCGATCGGGTAGGCCAGCGCATGCACGCCGCCCACCGGCGCGTTCGCGAAGGCCTGGCCGGCCAGCATCGCGCCGAGCAGCATGGCCGAGCGCGCGGCGAGGTCCTGGCCGTCGCGGCAGGCCGGCAGCAGGTTGGCGGTGAGCAATTGCAATGCCTTGCAGGCGAGGTGGTCCGACAGCGGATTCTTCAGACGCTTGCTGGTATAGGCCTCGATCGCGTGCACCATCGCGTCGATGCCGGTGGCGGCGGTCGCGGCCGGCGGCAGGCCGACCGTCAGCTCCGGGTCCAGCAAGGCCGAATCGGCATAGAGCCGCGGCGAGACCACGCCGCTCTTGGTGGTCTTGCCGGTGGTCACGATCGAGATCGGCGTGACCTCGGAGCCGGTGCCGGCCGTGGTCGGGACCTGCACCAGCGGCAGGCGGCCGTGCTCGACGCGGTTCACGCCGTACATCTGCGCCAGCGGCTGCTCGCTCGCGCACAGCGCGGCCACCAGCTTGGCGACGTCCATCGAGGAGCCGCCGCCCAGCCCGATCACCAGCTCGGCGCCGAATTCGCGCGCGCGCCGGGCCGCGTCGCGCACCACCTCCTCGGGCGGGTCGGCCACCACCTCGTCGATCACCAGCACTTCCCAGCCGGCCCGCGCGAGGCTGGCCAGCGCCGGCGCGAGCGTGCCGCCGCGATGCAGGAAGGCGTCGGTGAGCACGCAGGCGCGGCGGCCGGCATGGCGCTCGCGCAGCAGCTCGCCGAGCCGGCGCGCCAGCCCCGCCTCGAGCACGATGTGGGGGACGGTCTGAAACGAAAACGATTGCATGGGGGCGTCTCCGGCTGTTTTCGTGGGGCGCGATGGGCGGCGCCGCTCGCTCGCGTGTGCCGGTCATGATACCGGCGCGCGCGGTTTTCGTTACGGCCGGCCGCGGGCGCCGGCCCGCCGATCGATCCGCCGCTGCGCGATCGATTTAAATGCAGTGAAAATTACCGATCAATCAATTCGCCATTAAATCGACGGAAATTTTTACTAAATACGGCGGCATTCGACCGATTAATCGAATTCGATCGACGCCGTTTCGCGCTGTTTCATTTACCTGGATGGTCATTGCGTTTATAGTCGCCGTCGGCCGACTCGACAGGCTTCGGGGGCGAGTCGGGCCGAGTGCCGCGATACCAGGAAAACCACCATGACCGCTACTCAGTCGACGCAGTCGAAGTCGAAATCGCATTCGAACCATCCGCGCCCGCCCAAGAAGCAGGGCTGGGTCGCGATCGATCCCTCGGTGGTGCCGCCCGCCTCGCAGAAGGCGCTGCGCGACGCGATCGCGCTCGAGAAGGCGCCCGTCACCGATTATGCCGACCTGTTGTGGATCATGGCGCAGGAATCGAGCGGGGTGGTGAACTCGCATAATCCGAATTCCACGGCGCGCGGCCTGTTCCAGTTGTTGCGCGCCCAGTACGCGCTGAATCCGAATGGCGAGAAATCCTTCGGTAATGCCGTCGAGGAAGCGCAGGGCGGGCTTCGATATATTTACGGCCGCTATCACAGCGCGCAGCATGCCCGTAAATTCTGGGAAAAACATCACTGGTATTGAACGCAATGAAAGGTCTTCGTTTCGCTGTCGCATCGATCGTTTTCGGTATCGCGGCGAACCTGGCGCTGGCCGCCAGCCCGGCGCCCGCGCCGGTGCCGCAATTCGACAACTTCCCGGCGCCGGCCTGGCACGGCAAGGTGGCCGCCACCACGATCCAGTCCGAGCAGGACCACAGGTTCGCCGCGCGGCTGCGCGAACTGTCGGGCAAAAAACCGAACTTCGCCGGCCATTACGCGCTGAGCAGTTGGGGCTGCGGCGCGTCCTGCACCATGACGGTGGCGGTCGACGCGAGGACGGGCGAGACCGTCTGGCTGCCGTTTACGGTCTGCTGCTGGGACGTCGACATCGACCAGCCGATCGAATTCCGGCGCAACAGCAAGCTGGTGATCGTGCATGGCAGCCGTAACGAAACCGGCAACGGAACCTACTATTATCTGTTCGATCAGAATCGCTTCACCTTGCTGCGCGGCGACGAACAACGGGTCAAGCCCGGTAGCTGAACGCCGCGCGGCGCGCTGGCGCCGGCCTCGAATTCCCGGGTTGTTTTTCCGGCATTCGTTCATACTTACCGCCGACGTTCAGCAATACACCGAAGGCGGACCGCATGACGAAACCTGAATTCACCGACACGGCGAGCGCGAGACCGGACCTGTTGTGCTACCTGGTCGCGATCGCCGCCGCCTCCTATGCGCTCACGCAGGAATGGCGCGTCGACCACGTGGTCAGTTGCTGCCGCGGCTGGCTCGACAAGCAGCGCGTCACGATGGACTGGCTCGATCGCGTGCGCATCGGCCAACTGGCGCTGAAGATCGCCAGCCGCGACCTGCTCGGCGCCGGCATCGCGGTGCGGCTGTCGAGCGTGCCGGCGCTGTTCACCAGCGAGATGGAACTCAACGAGGCGTCCACCATGGTGCAGCGGATGATGGTGCTCTGCCAGGAAGCGCTGTAAGGGGCGCGGAACGCGCCTGACCGCTTCGCGTCGGCATCCCGGGCCGACCGCCGTTTCCCTCCTTCGCTGCTTCCCCCGATCTCCCGCCTTGTTCGCGGCGCGCCTCGCGCGGCGCCGGAAGCGTTCGGCCGCGCGCGGCGCGCTTCGCATCCCGCGCCGGGCGCGGCCGGCAGGATTCACGCAGCCGGCATATAGTGAGCGGCGCGCCGCCGTCGATCGCCAGCCACGCGCCACCCGGCTTGCGATTCGCTTGCGCGCTCCCCCCCACATCAGACTCTCTTGCAAGGAACCCGGCGATGTCAGATAGCGCGCTCACCTGCGGCATCGATCACCTCGGCCTGACCGTTCGCGACCTGGCCCAGACCCGCGACTTCTTCGTGCAGTGCCTGGGCTGGAAGCTGGTCGGCGAGCGGCCCGACTATCCGGCCGCCTTCGTCTCGGACGGCCACCTGGTGCTCACGCTCTGGCAGCTCAAGGAAAGCGAGGCGCCGGTCGAGTTCGACCGCAAGCGCAATGTCGGCCTGCATCACCTGGCCTTGCGCGTGGCCAGCGAGGCGGCGCTCGACGAGGTCCACCAGCGCGCCTCGGCATGGCCCGGCGTGCGCGTCGAGTTCGCGCCGGAGCCGCTCGGCAAGGGCCCCAAGCGCCACACGATGATCTACGAACCGGGCGGCATCCGCCTCGAGTTCGACCACGACACCAGCAAGCCGGCCTGAACCCGGCTGGATGAAGCCCGGGCGGCGGGCTGCCGGCCCGCTCAGGCGAGCGCCGGGTCGGTCCCGGCGCCGGCGCGCTCGCGGATCAACTGCTCGAAGGCCTCGGCCGTCAGCGGCTGGCCGAGCAGGAAACCCTGCATCTCGTCGCACATCAGCGCGTTGAGCTTGTCGAGCTGGGTGGCGGTCTCGACGCCCTCGGCCACCACGTCCATGCCCAGCGAATGCGCCAGCGCGATGATGGCCGACACGATCGCCGCGCCTTCCTTGCCGTGCCGGTCCAGCCCGCTGGTGAAGAAGCGGTCGATCTTGAGCTGCTTGACGCGAAAGCGCTGCAGGTAGGCCAGGCTCGAATAGCCGGTGCCGAAATCGTCGATCGCGATCTCGAAGCCGGCTTGCTGGAAATCGCGGATCGCCACGATGGTGCGCTCGGCATCCTGCATCGCCATGGTTTCGGTGATCTCGAAGATGATCTGCCGCGGCGCCACCTGCTGCGCCTCGACGATCTCCAGCATCGCGTCCGCCAGCCCCGGCTGCGCGAGCTGGCGCGTCGACAGGTTGACGGCCACCTTCATGTTCGGCAGGCCCGCCTCGCGCCAGGCGCGGATCTGCCGGCAGGTCTCGCGCACCACCCAATAACCGATCGGCACGATCTGCCCCGAGCGCTCGGCGATCGGGATGAAGTCGAGCGGGGCCAGCGCGCCGAGCTTGGGATGCTGCAGGCGGATCAGCGCCTCGGCGCCGGTCAGCGCCTGGGTGTCGCCGCGGAACTTCGGCTGGAAGTGCAGGCTGAAATAGCCGTTGGCGAGCGCCTCGTGCAGCGCCTGCTGGATCTGCAGGGTGCGCAGCGCGGCATCGTTCATGCCGACCTCGAAGAAGCGGTAGGTGCCGCGGCCGCCGCGCTTGGCCTCGTACATCGCCGCGTCGGCGTGCTTGAGCAGGGTGTCGACGGTCTCGCCGTCGCGCGGGTAGAGCGCGATGCCGATGCTCGGCGTGACGGGCAGCGGCGTGTCGGCGCTCCAGGCGCCGTCGCGGGTGCGCTCCAGCACCTTTTCCGCCACCAGCCGCGCATCCTGCGGCGCGCCGAGCGGCTCCACCAGCACCACGAATTCGTCGCCGCCCAGGCGCGCCACCGTGTCGGCGGCCCGCACGCAGCCGCGCAGGCGCTGCGCGAAGCTCACCAGCACCTGGTCGCCGACCGAATGGCCGAGCGAATCGTTGATCGCCTTGAAGCCGTCGAGATCCATGAACAGCACCGCGAAGCCGGTCTGCCGGCGCCGCGCGCGGTCGATCGCCTCGACCATGCGCGCATTGAGCGTGCCGCGGTTGGGCAGGCCGGTCAGCGTGTCGAGCGTGGCGAGCCGCACGATCTCGCCGTTCAGGCTCGACACCGCGCGCGCCAGCCGGCTGTTGCGCATGTCGATGCGCGACAGCAGCAGGGTGACGATCAGGATCGCGAGGGTGAACAGCGTGACGGTGGTGGCCAGCCAGGCCGAGTCGACGCCTTTCGCCGCGCCGCAGACGCTGCCGGGCAGGAAGTCGGCGGCGGCCATGCCGGCGTAGTGCATGCCGCTGATCGCCATGGCCATCACGAAGGCGGCCGCGATGCGCGCGCGCACCACCGAGCGGCGCTGCTCGTCGCGCAGGCGGCGCGCGATCGACAGCGCGGCGATCGAGGCGGCGATCGCGATCGCCAGCGAGGCGGCCAGCCAGCCGGGCTGGTAGTCGATGCCGGGCGCCATCTTCATGGCCGCCATGCCGGTGTAGTGCATGCCGGCGATGCCGCAGCCCATCAGCGTGCCGCTGATGGCCAGGTGGGTGCGGGTGGCCAGCGCGCGCGTGGTGAAGAACAGCGCGAAGCAGGACACCACGATCGCCAGCGCCAGCGAATAGCCGGTGTCGAGCACGTCGTAGCCGAGCGGGATTGGCAGCGAGAAGGCCAGCATCGCGATGAAGTGCATCGACCAGATGCCGGTGCCCATCGCCACCGCGCCGCCGGCCAGCCAGGCATGACGCTGCCGCGAACGGCCGAGCAGGGCGATGCGGCTCGTCAGGTCGAGCGCGGTGTACGAGGCCAGCGTCGCCACCACGAACGAGACCACCACCAGGAGGAAATTGTACGAGCCGTGCATGTCGAGAAAACGGAAGCAGGGGCGTGCGCGAGCATCGGCGGCACGCGGCCGCCCCATCCGGCGCGCGAGCGGCGACTCGAGGCAAACGGGGCGGGAACGTCGCCCGCAGCGCGCGGCCGCGGGCCCAGCATCATAGCCCCAGCGCGGGGCAAATCGGCGGCAATCGTGACGGCCGCACATATTCCCGGAGATTGGAAAGCTGTTCCGAAGGCTTGTCGCCAATCCGGAAGTGATTTCGAATTCTTTCCGTGCGTATTTCGAACCACGCTAGAATGGCGCCCGCCAAGCTCGGAAGCGGGTGCAAATCCCGCGCGGTCGCGCCACTGTGACCGGATCGCCGTCCCCCGACGGCCAGGCCGGAAGTCAGACCTGAGCTTCGTCTGGTCCTTGCCGTTTTGTTCCAACGGGGCGCGAAACCCCAGGAGACTCCGTGTGATTCATGCCGTCCGATTCCGCGACGCGTGCCGTGCTGGCGCGCGCCGTGTCGATTTTTCCCTCGATTTTTTCATTGCCGCCTTGATTGGCTCGATGGGCGCCGCCGCATCGCCCGACTCGACTTCGCCGCCGGATTGTCTGGCCTGAGCCGCCGCGCGTTCTCGCGCGCTCGCTCGCCACGACTTCCGCGATCCGAGCCGCCGCCGATGCGGCACGCCGGATCATGCGCCGCGCCCGCGGTGCACCTGCCACACGCCAATCCAGGCAAGGACATGAAACGCCATCACCATTCCGTCTTTCCGCGCGTGCCGCGCACGGCCCCTCGTCGCGCCTGCGCGAGCGTGGTCGCCATCGCCTCTCTGCTCGGCGTGCCGCGCCTGGCGCTGGCCGACGACGCGCCGCCTTCGAAATCGACGTCCGACGCGGCGCCCGCCGGTGCTACCGGCGCGGCTGGCTCCACCGGCTCCGCTGGCTCCGCGAAAGCCGCCGGCAGCGGCGGCGCGGCCCAGGCGCTGCCGGCCATCTCGGTGGGCGCCGGGCGCGCTGCCGCCGACGCGGGCAATCTCAGCAAGCCGGCCGGTACCGGCAGCCGGCTCGGCCTGTCGAGCCTCGACACGCCGGCCAGCGTCGAGACGCTCGACGGCGAGCGGATCCGCGAGCGCGGCGACACCAGCGTGCTCGATGCCGTCACGCGCGCGACCGGCTTCGCGGCCAACGCGGCACCCGGTAACGGCGGCACCTCGGTATCGGTGCGCGGCTTCAGCGGTCCCGAATCGATCACCACGCTGTATGACGGCACGCGCATGCTGGTGGGCGCGGGCACGGTGACCTTCCCGGTCGACACCTGGTCGGTCGAGCGCATCGAGGTGCTGCGCGGGCCAGCTTCGGTGCTGTACGGCGAGGGCGGGCTGGGCGGCGTGATCAACGTGGTGCCCAAGGCGCCGCAGCGCGAGCGCGAGACCAGCTTGCTGGTGGGCGCCGGCAGCTACGGCCAGAAGCGCGTCGCGCTCGACACCACCGGCGCGCTCGGGCCGATGCTCTCGTATCGCTTCTATGTGAACGACGACCGGCAGAACGGCTGGGTGCCGCGCGGCGAGTCGCATTTGACCTCGGTGGGCGGCGCGCTGAAGCTCGACGTGAATCCCTCGCTGTCGTTCACGCTCGACTACGATTTCGCGCGGCAGAAGCCGATGACCTATTTCGGCGTGCCGGTGATCGACGGCGTGCTCAATCCCGCCATGGCGCGGCAGAACTACAACGTCGGCGACGCCTCGATCGCCTATTACGATCGCTGGGCGCGCCTGAACACCACCTGGCGCGCCGCGCCCGGCATCACGGTGCGCAACCAGTTCTACGGCATGCTGACCGATCGCCATTGGCGCGATTCGGAAAGTTATGCGCTGCAGGGCGACGGCAGCGTGCTGCGCAGCGACTACATTGAGATCCGCCATCACGAGCGGCAGGTCGGCGACCGGCTCGACACCACTTTCGACGGCCATCTGCTGGGCCGCCAGAACCGGCTGGTGGTGGGGGCCGAATTCAACGACGTGAGCTTCGTCGATACCAGCAACACGCCCTTCGACGGGCAGTCGGTGGTGCCGGCCTTCGGCTTCGATCCCGGCTCGTTCTCCAGCCCTGACGCGACCGTGCCGGTGTACCGCACCCACACGCGCCAGGCCGGCGTGTTCGCCGAGGACCGCATCGAGCTGAGCGATCGGCTGTCGTGGATCTCGGGCCTGCGCTACGACTACATCGACTACCAGCGCGATACCTTCGCCACGCCGAGCTCGCCCGCCTCGTCGTTCAGCAAGACCTTCGCGCACACCAGTTGGCGCACCGGGCTGGTGTTCTCGCTGACGCCCGATATTTCCCTGTATGGCCAGTACACCACCGGCACCGACGGCGTGGGTTCGCTGATCACGCTGTCCAAGAGCAGCAGCGCCTTCAATCTCTCGACCGGCGATCAATGGGAAGCGGGCTTCAAGCAGGCCTTCGCGGGCGGGCGCGGCGCGTGGACGCTGGCGTTCTACCAGATCGTCAAGCGCAACCTCCTCAGCGTCGATCCGCTGAACCCCGGCCAGACCATCCAGGTCGGCAAGCAGTCCTCGCGCGGCGTCGAGTGGACCGGCGCCTTCAAGCTCGGCCACGGCATCTCGATCGACGCGAACGCGGCCTTCCTGCGCGCGCGCTACGACGACTTCAACGAATCGGTGGACGGCGTGAGCGTGTCGCGTGCCGGCAAGGTGCCGATCAACATCCCGCAGCAGACCGCCAACCTGTGGCTCGACTGGGCCTTCGCACCGGGCTGGCGCGCCGGCGCGGGGCTGCGTTATGTCGGCCGCAGCTACGGCGATACCGCCAACACGGTGTCCCTGGCTTCCTATACGCTGCTCGACGCGTCGGCCTCGTGGCGCGCCACCAAGGACCTGACCTTGTCGCTCTACCTGCACAACCTGACCAACCGCGTCTATGTCGAGACCAGCCAGAACAGCGGCAGCGAGTGGCTGCTCGGCGCGCCGCGTTCGGGCGGCGTGACGGCGACGCTGAAGTTCTGAGCCGCGCCGCGCGATGAGCCACTTCCGCATCAGCTCGCTCGACTGGTCGCCCGCCGACCGGCCGCGCGCCGCGCGCGCGCTGCTCAGCCGCGTCGCGCTGGAGGCGCGGCCCGGCGAGTTCGTCGGGCTGATCGGCCCGAACGGCAGCGGCAAGACCAGCCTGCTGCGCTGCGCGTTTCGCTATGAGCGTCCGCGGGCAGGCGCGATCGAGATCGGCGGCGAGGAAGTCTGGGCCTTGTCGCCGCGGCGTGCCGCGCAGCGCATCGCGGTGGTGCTGCAGGATCCGCCCGACGAGTTCGGGTTGACGGTCGGGCAGGTGGTGGCGATGGGGCGCACGCCGCACAAGCGCATGCTCGAGGGCGAGACCGCCGAGGATCTCGCGCGCATCGAGCGGGCGCTGAGCGACGTGGGCCTGGCCGGCACCGAGGCGCGCGCCTTCGCGACGCTGTCGGGCGGCGAGCGGCAGCGCGCGCTGCTGGCCCGCGCGCTGGTGCAGGCGCCCGAGCTGCTGATGCTCGACGAGCCCACCAACCATCTCGATCCACGCCACCAGATCGCCTTGCTGGCGCTGGTGAAACGGCTGCGCATCACCACGCTCGCGACCATCCACGATCTCAATCTCGCCGCCGCGTTCTGCGATCGGCTGTTCGTGCTCGCCGACGGCGAGATCGTCGCGAGCGGCACGCCCGACGAGGTGCTGACGACCGAGCTGCTGAGAGCCGTCTACGGCGTCGAGGCGATCGTCGACCGGCATCCCGGCGGCGCCTATCCGCGCATCACCCTGATCATCGACGAGGCCTGAGCGATCCGCATGAAGCCGTCCAACCCGAGCTCCCGTATTGCCTTCTTGCCGGCGCGCCGCGCGGCGGCGTTCGCCGTGTGCGCCGGCGCGCTGCTGCCGGCCGTGCCCTCGCTGGCCGCCGGCCACTATCCCGTCACGGTCCACAGCTGCAATCGCTCGGTGAGCTTCGAGCGCGCGCCCGCGCGTGCCGTCAGCAACGACGTGAACCTGACCGAGATGATGCTCGCGCTGGGGCTGCGCGATCGCATGGCCGGTTATACCGGCGTGGGCGGCTGGAAGACCGCCACGCCGGCCCTGCGCGCGCAACTGGCCGGCCTGCCCGAGCTGGCGCGCCAGTATCCGGCGATGGAGACGCTGGTGGCGGCCGATGCCGATCTCTACGTGGCCGGCTGGAACTACGGCATGCGCGTGGGCGGGCCTGTCACGCCCGATACGCTGGCGCGCTTCGGCATCGCCGCCTACGAGCTGACGGAATCCTGCTCGCACGTGATGCCGCGCCCGCCGGCCTCGTTCGACGATGTCTATGCGGACCTGCGCAACCTCGGCGCGATCTTCGACGTCGCGCCGCGCGCCGACGCGCTGATCGCGGCGATGCGCGCGCGGGTCGAGGCGGTGCGGCGCGCGCTCGGGCCGAAGCGGGTGCCGGTGCGCACCTTCGTCTACGACAGCGGCGGCGACAAGCCGTTTACCGCGGGCCGTTATGCGATGCCGGATGCGTTGATCCGCGCGGCGGGCGGTGTCAACGTGATGGACGATCTCGCGCAGAGCTGGGCGGCGGTCGGCTGGGAGAGCGTGGTGGCGCGCGATCCGCAGGCGATCGTGATCGTCGACTACGGCGCCGAGACGGCCGCGCAGAAGATCCGCTACCTGAGCACCAATCCCGCGCTGGCGGGGCTCGCCGCGGTGCGCGAGCGGCGCTTCATCGTGATTCCCTACGACGAGGCGACGCCGGGCGTGCGCAATGCCGAGGCGGTGGAGGCGATTGCGCGCGGGCTGCATCCCGCGGCGTTTGCTGCAGGCGAGGGCGGGAAGTGAGCGCGAGGCGGGGCGTTGGGGATGCGGCGGGCGAGTCGGGGAGGGTGGATTCGGGCTCGGTTTTGAGCGCGGGTTCGGATTGCGCTGCTGACTCTGCTTTGGGCTCGGCTTCAGGCTCGGAGGCGGTGACGGTTGCCGCCGCCCCGGTCGCCCCGACTTCCCATGCCACGCGATCGGCATCGCGGCCCGCCAACCGACGCGCACGCCGCGCGATCTGGCTCGGTGCCGTGCTGCTGCTCGCCTCGATGCTGGTCGCCACCGGTCTCGGCCCGGTGGCCATCGCGCCGGGCACGGTGGCGCGCGTGCTGTTCGCGCATCTCGGCGGGCACGCGGCGCCGCGCGTGGCGCCCGGCATCGACACCATCGTCTGGCTGATCCGCCTGCCGCGCGTGCTGCTCGGCGCGCTGGTCGGCGCCACCCTGGCGATGGTCGGCGTGGCCCTGCAGGCGGCCACCGGCAATCGCATGGTCGACCCGCACCTGCTCGGCGTCAGCTCGGGCGCCTCGCTCGGCGCGGTGGCGGCCACCGTCTGGTTCGGCGCCGCCTTCGGCTGGCTGACGCTGTCGGCATTCGCCTTCGCCGGCGCGCTCGGCGCCACCGCGCTGGTGATCCTGCTCGGCGTGCGCGCGGGGCGGCTCGATTCCTCGCGGCTGTTGCTGTCGGGCGTGGCCGTCTCGTTCGCGATGATGGCGCTGGCCAACTTGCTGATCTACCTCGGCGATCCGCGCGCGGCGCAGTCGGTGCTGTTCTGGATGCTCGGTGGGCTGGGGCTGGCGCGCTGGTCCCTGCTGCCGGTGCCGGCGCTGTGCCTGGCCGCCGGCGGCCTGCTGCTGATGGGCCGCCGCCGCGAGCTCAATGCGCTGACCAGCGGCGACGTGGCCGCCGCGGCGCTGGGCGTGGACGTCTCGGCGCGGCGCCGCGAGCTGTTCGTGGTCTGCTCGCTGCTGACGGCGGCGGCGGTGGCCGTCAGCGGCGCGATCGGCTTCGTCGGGCTGGTGGTGCCGCACGTCTGCCGGCGGCTGTTCGGCGCCGAGCATGGCGCCCTGCTGCCGATGGCGGCGCTCGGCGGCGCGCTGGCCCTGGTCTGGGCCGACGTGCTGGCGCGCATCCTGATCGCGCCCGACGACCTGCCGATCGGCGTGATCACCGCCCTGATCGGCGGGGTCATGCTGGTGGGGCTGGTGCGGCGCGGCTAGCGGAACGCCTCGAGGCCGGTGCCGAGGATGCTCACTGCTCCTCGCCGGCTTGCCTTGGCAAGGGCGTCATGCCGTCGCGATACCGAGCCACCTGCACCGCGGCCGGCAGGAGCACGGCCCAGCCCGCGGCCAAGGCGGCGAAGGCCGCCGCGGGAGGCGCGAAGCTTACCGCGCCGAGCGCCGCGCCCGCGCGAAACGACAGCGGCCCGGCGAGCGCGCCCAGCATCGCCGCGAGCCAGGGCCGGCCGCGCAGCCGGACGAAGACGACATTGAGCTGGATCGCGAAGATCGCCCAGAGCGCGACGATCCAGGCCGGCGCGCCCAGGGAGCCGGCCGGATGACCCGGATAGACGAGCCAGCCGGTTCCGGCCAGGACGCTGTCCCAGCACCAGCCGAGCAGGGTCACCGCGAGGATCGAGCTGGCTTCCACCGATGGCCGGGCGGCGCGTGACAGGTGCCAGCTCGCCATGCCGGCGGCGCAGAGCCAGCCGGGAACCGGATCGGCGTGCGCGCCCCCATGCACGGCCGCCAGCCAGGCTGCCTGGCCCACCACCCAATAGAGCGCGACGGGATGCGCGACGGGGCGAGGAGGCTTGCGCGACGCGGCCAGGATCGAAGTCGGGCGATGCTCTCGGCGGCGTGACAGCCGACAGGCGACGAAGTGACGGCGCAGGCATCGGGCCGCCCGACCGTCCGTATCAGTGCGCATCGACGAAGTCCGTGACGTCGTCGAGCACCGGGCCGACCGGGATCAGGCGCTTCAGGGCGATCAGGGGCGTGGCCAGGCTGCCCACCATCATTTCGTGCGTCAGCCTCGGGTAGCGGCGCACCTGGACCGCATCGCCGTGCGCGCGCAGGCGTGCAGCCATCCGCTCGGTGTTGCCCGGATCGACGATATCGTCGCGCATGCCCACGCCGAGCAGGATGGGAGGTTCACCGCCCCGGACGAAATCGATGGGCTGGCTCGCGGTGCGCTGCGAGGCCGGAAAAATGCGCTCCAGCGTGCTGTCCCGCAAGGGCAGGAAATCGTATGGGCCGGCCAGGCCGATCACGCCGGCCAGGGCATGCGACGGCAAGCCGGCGCGGGCCAGCCATGACCGATCGGTCGCCAGCAGCAGCGCGATCTGCGCGCCGGCCGAATGGCCTGCCAGAAACAGGCGATCCGGATCGGCGCCGTAGACCGCCGCGTGGTCCCTGGCCCAGCGCACGGCCGCGGCGGCATCCTCCACGAAGCCGGGAAACGTGACCTGGGGGAATACGCGATAGTCGGGAATGGCCACCACCATGCCGCGCGAGGACAGCGCTTCGCCGACGAAGCGGTAATCGGCGCGCAGGCCGCCTTGCCAACTGCCGCCGTAGAAGAACACGACCATCGGGCGCCGGGCCGTCGGGCTCGCGGTCGGCACGTATATGTCGATGCCCTGCCGCGGGTCGGCTCCGTAGGCGAGCTGGGAGAATCGGGTATGGCCGGTGCGCGGCACCATCGCGTTGAGCCAGGCCAGTGGGTGGAGGTATGCCCAGCCGAGGCCGGTTGCCAGGATGCCGGCACCGGCCAACAGGCGCAGGGACTGTTTTCTCATGCACGGTTCCGTCTTGACGAAAGTGGCCGGGAGCGCGTGATCGGGCGCGACATTGCCTTGAATACGGCCAGGCCGGCATCGCGGATGCATCCGGCGTGGAACCTCGGCCGTATTGTCCAGGCTTGCCCAGCCGTTTCGGCCAGGCGCAAACAGGAGCCGAACATGAAGATCCGGATGACGATCGCCGCAATCGCGATGGGGGCGGCGTGCATTACCGCAAGCCAGGCTGGACAGGGTGCAGGCAACGCGCACGGCGCGGCGACCGCCGGCATGACCTACCACGGGGACCCCGTGGCCGGCCCCACCAGCCCCTTGCCGCCGAAGTCGAAGATGGCGTATTCGACACAAGGCGCGGCGGGTCGCGCCGAACACGATCCGGCGGCATCCACGGCCGCCGCTACACCGAAGGGCCAGTAATGGCGGCCTCGGGGCGCGATCGGCGCGGGTCGACGCGCCTCGCGGCGATGCGCATGGCCGCGTGCCTGCTCGGCTGGACGGTTCTGCTGCCGGGCATGGCCGCCACCGCGTGCGCGCAGCCGATCACGCTCGCCGCGTACCTGGCGATACGCGGGCCGGCCGCGGACCTGGTGTTCCACTATGGCCCCGCACCCTCGCAGGTCGTCGAGTTGTTCAGGCCGGCCGGTCGCGGTCCGTTTCCCGTGGCGATCCTGATTCACGGCGGATGCTGGCAAAGCCGCTACGGCGGCCTGCCGCAATTCCGCGCGATCGGCGCCCGCCTGGCGGCGCAGGGCATCGCGGCCTGGAATGTCGAGTACCGGCGGCTCGACGAACCCGGGGGCGGCTATCCCGGCACGTATCAGGACGTGGGGACGGCCATCGATTGGCTGGCGTCGCGCGCGACCGCGCTTCGTCTCGATACGCGCCGCGTCGTGGCGGTCGGTCATTCGGCCGGCGCGCAACTGGCGCTGTGGGCCGCCGCGCGAGCACGGCTGCCGCGAGCCAGCGTGTTGTCCGTCGCGCATGCCCTGGCGATTCCCGATGTCGTGAGCCTCGGCGGCCTGCCGGACCTGGAACACGATGCGCAAGCCATCCGCCGGGCGTGCGGCGTGGATGTCGCCGCGTTGACGGGCTTGCCGGACGACAATCGCCCCGACGTTTTCCTGGACACCTCGGCCGCGTCCATGCTGCCGAATGGCACCTCGGTCATCGCCATCACGGGCGAGCTCGATGCGGTGGCGCCCCCCGAACTGGCGGCTCGATACGTCGATCGGGCGCGAGCCGCCGGCGACCCGGCCCGCGCCGTGGTGGTGCCCGGTGCCGGCCACCTGGACGAAGCCGTGCTCGATTCCCCGGTCTGGCCGATTCTCGAGGCCGCGATCCGCGAAGTCCTGCACCTGCCTGCGCGCTAGCGCCGAGCCAGGCACGCGCGGCCGCCGACTTGACCCCGCTTTTTTTTGCGACGGCTCCCCCATTCGAGGCGATGTTCCCTTATCCTGATAAGCTTTCGAAACCTTTACATCGTATGGAGGGCGGATGCCGCATGACGTCAGTCTGATCGCTTTGCTTGCAGCCGGTTTCGGCCTCGCGATGGTGTTCGGCTATCTCGCTTCGCTGCTGAAGATGCCGCCGCTGGTCGGTTACCTGCTGGCCGGCATCGTGATCGGCCCCGGCACGCCCGGTTTCGTCGCCGATCTCGCGCTCGCGCAGCAATTGGCCGAGATCGGGGTGATGCTGCTGATGTTCGGCGTCGGCCTGCATTTCTCGCTGGGCGACCTGCTCGCGGTGCGCAAGATCGCGCTGCCCGGGGCGATCGTGCAGATCGCGGTGGCCACCGTGCTGGGCGGCGGCCTGGCGCTGGCCTGGGGCTGGAACATCGGCGCGGCGCTGGTGTTCGGCCTGGCGCTGTCGGTGGCGAGCACGGTGGTGCTGCTGCGGGCGCTGGAAGGGCGCGGGCTGGTGGAATCGGTCAACGGGCGTATCGCGGTGGGCTGGCTGGTGGTCGAGGACCTGGTGATGGTGCTCGTGCTGGTGCTGCTGCCGCCGCTGGCGGCGTTGCTCGGCGGCTCGCCCGAGGGCCACGGCGCCGCGCCGGACGGCAACCTGTGGGGCACGCTCGGCATCACCTTCCTGAAGGTGTCCGCCTTCATCGCGCTGATGCTGGTGGTCGGCAAGCGGGTGTTCCCGCGCATCCTCTGGCTGGTGGCGCGCACCGGCTCGCGCGAGCTGTTCACGCTGTGCATGATCGCCGCCGCGGTGGGCGTGGCCTTCGGCGCGGCCAAGCTGTTCGACGTGTCGTTCGCGCTGGGCGCCTTCTTCGCCGGCATGATGATGCGCGAATCCGAGTTCAGCCGGCGCGCCGCCGACGAGACCCTGCCGCTGCGCGACGCCTTCTCGGTGCTGTTCTTCATCTCGGTGGGCATGCTGTTCGATCCGCGCATCCTGATCGAGCAGCCGCTGCACGTGCTGGAGGTCGCGCTGATCGTGGTGATCGGCAAGACGCTGGCGGCCGTGGCGCTGGTGCTGGCCTTCCGCTATCCGCTCAATACCGCGCTGACGGTCGGTGCCGGCCTCGCGCAGATCGGCGAGTTCTCCTTCATCCTGGCCGGGCTGGGCCGTTCGCTCGGGCTGCTGTCGGCCGAGGGGCAGAGCCTGATCCTGGCCGTCGCGCTGATCTCGATCGCCATGAACACCTTCCTGTTCGCCGCGATCGAGCCGGCCCTGGTGTGGATCCGCAAGCATTCGGCCTTTGCGCGCCGCCTCGAGTCGCGCGACGATCCGCTCGCCGCGCTGCCGATGTCGACGCCGCAGACGCATCTGACCGGGCAGGTCGTGATCGTCGGTTATGGCCGGGTCGGCACGCGCATCGCGGTGGCGCTCGACGAGCGCCGGATTCCCTACGTGGTGGTGGAGCAGAACCGCGAGACGGTCGAGAAGCTGCGCGAGAACGGCGTGGCCGCCGTGAGCGGCGACGCGATCGAGCCGATCGTGCTGGTGCAGGCGCATATCGCGCGGGCCGGCATGCTGGTGGTGACGCTGCCCGATACCTTCGACGTGCGGCAGATCGTGGAGATCTCGCGCACGCTCAATCCCGGTATCGAGATCGCGCTATGCACCAACAGCGGCGACGAGGCGGCGCTGCTGACCAGCGAGGGCGTTGGCACGGTGTTCATCAGCGAGACCGAGCTCGCGCGCGGGATGACCGAGCATGTGCTCGCCAGGATGGGGGCAACCCAGCCGGCGGCGGCATCGGCATCGGCATCGCATTGAACGCGGCGCGCCCCGGGCGCGTGCGCGGATGACGGGTAATGAGAGGGTGGGGGGTACTTGAGGCGCCGGCGGAATCGCGGCGCCATTTTTTTTGCGCCGGCGAGTCTGGCGGGCGCGGCGTCAGAGCAGCGGCTGGCTGCCTTGCAGCGCTTCGCCGCGGATCAGTTCCTTCCCGGTTTCGGCGGCATGCACCACGAGCTGCACGTAGCTGCCGGCCGGAGCGTAGAGCGCGAAGAATCGCGCGAGCAGCCGCGTGAAGACGACGAGGCTGGTGCCGCGCAATGCCGTCTCGTCGAGCGCGAGCCTGATCTCGATGCCGCGCACGAGCGATGCGCTTTGTCGGGCGAGCGACAGGCATCGCGAGGCGGGCTTGTGATCCAGGTTCGCGATCGCCTCGATGCAGCGCTGCGCGAAGGCATTCGAGCGGGAGGCGTGCAGCTTCAGGAGCGCCTTCAGCGCGGGCAGGCCGTCGCGAGTCAGGTCGATCGGATGCGGCGACAGGGCGGACAGCAGCTGCCATGGGGCGTCGTCTTCACGCGGCAAGGCAGATGGCGGCGTGGGGCGCGTGATCAGCCGGATCGGGCAGCCCTGCGGCTCGTCCTCGAGCCGCAGGTCTCCCGAGGCTTTGTCGATCGGGATTCGCGAGGGCAAGTCGTGATTGGTGGCGGTCGTCATCACGTCGACCTGCCGGAGCTTCGGATGCGCGGGATGGCCGTCGAGATCCACCAGCGACAGCATCGTTACCGGAAAGTCGGCTCGCCCGGGGGCGTGCGCGCGAAACGCGATCCAGTAGACGTGGGAGGGATCGGGTTCCCGGCCATGGCTGAATGCCTGGTAGGGCGCGGCCGGGGTGAGAACTCGCGGCGGGTCGTCCGCCGCTGCTGTTTTCGGCTTTGCGTTCTCGTTGATGGTGGGTTCGCCGAGATGGACGGTATCGATCGAGTACACGGCCAGCGGTGCGCGTTTTTCCAGCGGAACGGGCGTGACGGGATAGGCGAGATCTTGTTGCAGGGTGATCGGTATCGCCGGCCGCTTGAACAGGTTGACGAGCGGCGTGCAGAACAGCTCGAAGGTGTCGACGTCCAGCGAGGCGAGCGCTTGCGCGGCCGGCGACTCGGCGGGCGTTTCGCGCAGCACGACGTGCAAGCTCAGCAATCGCGCTTCGGGTGCCCTCGCGGCGCGGCTGACGTAGCCGAGGTCGAGATCGACGAAGTCGAACAGCTCGGGGAACGCGAAATATTCCAGCAGGTAGCGAAGTGCCTTGGCGCTGCCGGCATGCGTCTCGCCGGGCGGCAGCAGGCGCTCAGTGTCGCCGAATCCCACGCAGGAGAAGGGGACCTTCGATAGCGAGGTCCATTTGCGGCCTTGATCCACTTCGACATAGGCCTTGGTTGCGTGCAGCAACAAGGCATCGAGCGTCGCGGCAAGCAAGGGACGCTCGCCGCGGAGGTGGATGCGGACCGGATCGTGGAAGATGGGGCTGGCGAGCGGGCCGGCCGCCGAGCCGAAGGTGATCGAGACGATGCCGGTGGCCTTGGCTGGCAGGACCACGGACGTCGGCGCGTGGGTGGCAGGCGTGTATCTAGCGTCCCGGATTTGCAGTGGCGTGAGCGTGACATCGTAGATCGACCTGAATCTGACCGGCGCCTCGGACATGTTCAGCATCGCGCCATGCCTGACGATCCGCGGCTCGCTCAATTGTCCGACCATGGCACGCGGGTCGAAGCGGGCGATCGCGCAGGATGGCACCGAACGCAGGTGGTGTGGATGGACAAGGCTGAGGAGGGCCTCGGTGAATTCCGGGTAGTGGTCCGCCAGCTTCGAATCGAGACGAGCCGCAAGCAGTGAAAACTTCTGGATCAAGCGCTCAAGGTAGGGATCGTCGGTATGGCCGCCGTGAATGCCGAGGCGCGTCGCGATTTTCGGGTAACGGTTTGCGAAGTCCGTCAATGCCCGAGCGAACAGGGCCCGCTCGTGTTCGAAGTGCGGCAGCAGGTGATGGTCCATTCGGCTAGGCGAGCGAGGAGATCAGACGGGCACCGCATTCGGTCGGGTCGTTGTCGAACGCGACGGCGATGCCGTGATGCCGGCGAGTGCTGTTTTCCGGCAGGATCCGGAACTGGCCGTGGCAGATCGGACATTCGGTGAGATCGTTCGCCAGCGCGACGGGAAGGCCCAAGACGCGCAGGTCCCTGCGGGCGGTGATGACTTGGCCGCCGTGGGTGGTTCGGTCGTGCAGGCGGATGACGCCTCGTCCGTTTTCGTCTTTCATGGTCGACCTCGTGCGGCTCGGCGGGCTGCGGCGGCGGGGTTTTCGAGCCAGACCGCGGCGTTTTTTTGCTCGTCCATTTCGCCCTTCCAGTCCTTGACGGGGGCTTGGGGGTTGTCGGGGTATTCGCCGCGTTGTTGGGCGAGGATGGTGTCGCCCCAGCCGACGGGGGTGCCGGGGCGGGGTTCGGCATAAGGGTCGTCGGGGGCGATCTGCGAGATGCGTTCGATTGATTCGGGCCAGATGGGATCGCGGCAGGTCGCGTTGGCGAGCACGCGCATGACGGTGAAGACCAGGATGTGCGGCATCATCAGCAGCCGGACGATGGCTGGGGCGCGCAAGCCGAAGCTGTAGAGCGAGAACAGGAAGGCTTCGCGCAGTGTTTCTTGTTGGGTGTGGAACAACATGGGCTTGGGTAGATCGCCAGGGCCATCGTTCATGTAGGCGCACCAGTAGTTCCATTGGGCGAGAGCCATCCCGATTTGACCGTAGCCCGTCCACTCGCGGCCGATCGAGAACACGCGTGCGACGTTACCGTTTTCGTCGAGCGTGTAGTGTCGGATGTGGAAAATGGTGCCGAACGAGGTGTGTTCTCGGTGTAGGCAGAAGATTGATTCGGTGGACCAGGGAATTTCCCATGCAATGTCACCGTCGCCGTATTTGGCGAAATAGCGTCGAGAACGGATTGCGTAGAGTTTGCGAGTCTGGCGATGAAGTCGAACTGGTCGATGCCGCAGGCCGAAGAACAAGCCGCGCCCAAGTTTCCATACTATCGATCCGAATGCGATCATCGGCGCAATGGCTAGGCAGTTATATACCAGCGCCCAGAATTTGGGGGTTGGGTTCCCGTGCGTGAGGATGTATATGTATGGTCCGATTCCTATGAATATGAAGGAAAGTGCAACTCCTGTGATGAACCATTGTTTTTCCAGGAAGGATGGTTCGGTTATATCCATGTATGTGGAGTTGATTCGGAAGATCGTCCCGAAGTCTTGAATTTTCGAGCTTAATTGCTGATCGACTTTCAAACGATGAGCGGCGTCCCATTCAGGTATGGGCTTGCCGATGTATTGTTTCATCACGCGTTCATCCATGAGTTCAGCCTCCTATTGCGGAATTGAATGCTTTTATCTCGTTGTCCAATGAGCGGTAATGCTCTCCTTTGCTGAGCTTGCATCGTGATAGCCAGTCCTTGATGGCAGATGACTTATAGACTGCGATTGAGAGTGTGGATAATATCGATGCGACAAGGACGGGCCAGAAAAATGGGAGGTTGAAAAGCGGTGCGGCTGCAATATACGAGCCGAAAACTCCGCTTGCGGAGTAGAGGCTGGTTAATATGTGGTCTTCATTTCGGTACGACTCGGGTACGTTTGTCATGAGGTCTTGGCCGGCAAAGATGAGGCCGCCGAGGGTGCCCAATCCCCGTCCCAATCGAATTCCAGTTCCAGCCCACTCGCTGGCCCCCGCCCACTGCTTCATAATGAACGTCGATAGCGGATGAGCAGGCGCTTTTATAAGCGTTATCGAAGCCGTTTCGATAACCGTTCCAAGAATCGACACAACAGCGGCAGCAAGCTTCAATTCCGCCTCGTCGTGATTGAACTGATCACGCCCCTCCCATTCCTTGGTCGCGAAGCGCAGCGTCGCAAGCTGGAAGATCATCGTCACGATGCCGAGATTGAAATCCGTGGACGACCCCAGCCACCTCTTCGTCGCATCCGCCCCAGGCACCCTGATCGCCTTGATCGCGCCGGCCTCGAGTTTCCCGTTCTTCACCAACGTATCGACGTCCATCTCGTAGGCGACGATATTCATATCCGTCGCAGGCGCCGTTCTCAGAACCTGCTTGCCGATTTGCGTGGCGGCTGCCCTTTGGCTGGTCCGATCGCCATCGAGCTTCACCCCCAGCGTCTTGACCTGTTCCAGCGTCCAATCACGTATCGCGAGCTTGCTGGCTGCCGATCGCTTGATCCGAACACCCGCTTGCATCGCCAGGCGAATCGTGATGAAACCCACCGCGGAACTACGCGCCGCTTTCGTCAATACGTCCACGACCTGATTGGCCGTCGTGATCACGAGCCTGTCACGCAAGTTGTCGGCCTGGCTCAGGTCCTTGATCTGATCGAAGGCCAGTTTGTAGATATTCAGGAAGTTTTCGTACGGAATATCCGAGGCATGGACATGCGCGTCCGCCGCCTTCATCAACTGCTCATGATTGAACATCAAGGCCCGCGCATACAGATTCCTGATATCCGAAGCCTGGCCGTTCAACCAGTCGTCGAGCACCTTCTTGCAGGCTTCGGTACCTGCAGCGGCGCCGATCGCCTGCGCGCAGGATTCGCTGTAGGCATAACCGCTGCGCAAGTCCTTCACGTCATGGTTGCCTGCCATCCATTCGGCCAGCAGCAGCGATTTCAACCAATTGGCATGAGCCTGCACGAGGGCTTCCCATGTCGGCCTGAACGCATCGAGCGCTTGTTGATATTCCCGCGGGAAGCGCTTCAGGGCCTCTGAATCGAGCACGCTGACTCGCTTGCCGTCCGCGCCAACCCTGGTCGAAGCCTCCTCCCAAGCTTCGTTGGCCGCATCCTCCTGGGTTGTGGGAATATCGCTCGCTTTCTTCGTCTCGTCTTTCACGGCCTTATCGAGGCTTCCTGTCTTGATCCACCGGCGCAGCACGTGAAAAGCTCCCATTGCATCCGCCGATACGGGACGTCCGATCTTCGTGTTGACGGCGTTGGCCTCCGCGATCGCTTCTGACACGCCATACGTCAAGCCGGCCGTAGCTCGCGCATTGGCGCGAATGCCGGCTTCCGCGCGCTCCAGCAGCCGTGCCGAGATGGATTTCCAGTAGATCTGTTCGTCGAAGCCGTTATGCAGGCTGGGAACCGTCAATTCCGCGAGATCGTTGGTGATGCCGACCGGATCATTGACCGCGATCACGAAACCTTTCTTGTTCGGCGATTCCGCCATCGCGTCGCCGATACGTTTGGCCACCTGGCTGCGGCGCGCGAGCGTCTCGTACTTGACAGGCTGATTGCTGAAGGCGAAAGCCTCGGTCATCGCCTGGTCGTCCATCGCGAAATGCGCGATCTGCCGGTGCGACGCCTGGAACTCGCCCGTGTCATCCGCATTGCCGGCGAGCATGGCCGGGATATCGATGCATTGCATGTGCTGCATGCGCCACGCCTCGCTCTCGATCTTCTTGAAGACGAGCTCTCGTGTCCAACGCACGTTGGACCAGCCGATCCAGAGCTTGGTCGCTTCGTCGCTGCCCGGGGTATGCAGCACATCCACGCAGCGGCCATACGATTCATAAGCCGTGTCGCTCGCCGGGCAAGCCTGTTCAATGAAGCGCTCCGGAGCATCGCCGGCCGGCGGCGCGATGCCGGGAGGGAAACGCCAGAGCATGCCGTTTTCGATCACCATGTAGGCACGCAGGAGCTTGCGTTTCTCGTCGTAGGTGTAGAGATAGCCGGCGCGCAATGCGCGCAAGGTGTACTTGGCTGTGGAAACGGATTGCGGCGCGCGCTCGTCGATTCGGAAATGTCCGGCCAAGGCCGGCGCTTTGGAGGCGCCGCGCGGGCATGCGATCGCATAACGAACGGGGTAGATGAGAAGCGACTGTCGGTCGCACAGCGGGCAGCCGCTAAGCGTGGGCATGGAAATGGTCCTCGGGCGTGGTTTCGAAAGGCATGGCAGGGCTCAAGCGAGCTTGAAATCGTGTGGCAGGCGCTGAAGCGCGAACGTCACGAACTCGTGTGACGCGACGAGACCTTGATTCAACGCTTCTTGAAAGAGCTCATCCACGATGGCAGGCAAGCGGGCGGCCTGAGCGCTGCCCAGGCCGGCGAGCCGATAGCAGACTTCATCGGCCATTTCGCTGCGATCGATACGAGGCCACTGATCCGGCCGGGGCCAGCCGCCTGGGCTGTCGACGGATTCATGAACGAACTGGCCGGCCCCGACGCGCCAGCCATGGCCTGCCCATGGAAACGTCCACGATTTCACCGGCCCGAGTAGCGCCCGTCGTTGTGCCGTGTCGAGTATCGCGAGCGCCAGGCTGAACACACGCGGATCGTGGAAGCGCCAGAAAACGGATTGGCCGCCGATGCCCGGCCCGACGAGGTGATGCGCGATATGCCGGGCGATCACGTCGACAGACGCTTCGCTGTCGAGCCACGCGCAGATTGCGGGCGGCTGGTCGGCATGGAGCCGCCCAAGCAGGTAGCGACCCGCCAGCGTCCGGACCTCGTCGTTCAATGTGGCGAGATCCACCAGCTTCGGCATCCACTCTTCGCGGTGAGCCAGGATGCGTGGCGTGCAGGCATGTCCGTCGAGTGCGGCGATGTCCGGCGCATGGCCGCAGGTGCTGGGGTCGATCAACAGAAACCCGCGCGTGGGCCCGTTCGCGAGATCGCTTACCGGCTGCATGAGAGGAGGGTTCATATCCATGCTCCCATCAAGTCAGCACGATGGAGGACGAGCCTGCGCGACCTGCGTCAACGGCGAGATGCGCGCACAGGTCCTTGCCGGGAAACCGCGCCGGGATGTTTTGCCCGGCGGCCGTATCGTGGCTCCCTGCGTGGATCAGGTTCTCGCCGGCCGTATAACCGACAATCCCCTTCGCGCTGACTTCCAGCTGGCTACCTCCCGCCGTCAAGCGAATGCCCTGCTTCGCGGTGAGGGTGATCCAGTCCGTCGTGCTGACGATCGCGACCACCTTCCTGGCCAGCAACTCGAGATCGTCGTTCTGCGCCTCGATCCGTACCTGGCCGCTGGCGGCGACCAGCCTCATGCCCATGCGATGAACGAACATCGAGAACCTGTCCGAAACACTCGCCAGGAGCGATTTGCCGGCGGCAACGGCCATCGTGTCGCCGGCCGTTATCGCCACGTGCCGCCCCGCCGCGACATGAGCCGTCCCCGGCGTGGTGACGGCGATGCCGGCGGCGCCCGCCAGCAGCAACTGTGCGTCGTCCAGTTCGGGAAAGTCGCCGTTGCCGGGCGATCCCGCGCCACGAATGCCCTGCACCTGCGACTCGAGCGCATCGGCCACCTTCGCCTGATCGGCATCGCCGTCCTGCGCCTCGTGCTGCCTCGCGAGCCCGCCCAATCGACCCTGCAGCGTCCGCGCCTTCGTCAAGCGTGAAGCCGGCTCGCTGACGTCGGACAGATGCCCTTGCGCTTGCGGCCGCATCTCCGTGCTGATCAGCATGCCCTTGCCGCTGCGGATGGCGCCCACTTCGTCGGTGCGCAGCTCGAACCCTTCGCCGCGGGCGTCCTGCCGCCCATGCCAGTCCTCGATCCGCGTGAGCTTGCCGAGCGACAACTGGCTGGCGGCGTGGTCGGAGCGAAGCTGCGCCTGAAGCGCCTGGGCGGTATCGTCGAAAACCAGGTGATTGCTGCGGCCCATCGAGGCATTGCCGTCGGCGCCATCGAGTTCGCGGCTGCGAATACCCATCAGCGCCTGCTGTTCCGGCAGCTTCCAGGCGGGCGGATTGTGCGCATTCATCACGCGCCCGGTGACGATCGGGTGATCCGGGTTGCCGTCCAGCCATTGCACGATCACCTCGGAGCCGATGCGCGGCAGGGCCGCGAGCCCCTGGGCACCGCCCGCCCAGGCGCTGGCCACGCGCACCCAGGCCGTGTATTTGCCTTCGCGATCCCAATGAAAGCGGATCAGCACGCGCCCGTGCTCGTCCGTATGAATGCTGGTGCCGGATGGACCGACGACGGTGGCGGTCTGCGGCGCGAGGATCCGGGTATCGACGCTGTTGAAGCCGCGCCCCGGCCGCCACGGCGTGGTCTTGCTCACGCAGATGAATTCGTTGCGATATTCCGCGGGTTGGCCGGTGCCTTGCAGGTAGTTGTTGGTCGCGAGGTGTCGCACCGACACGATCAGGTATTCGTCGTCCTGACGATGGCGGCTCAGTGCCAGGCCATGGTGGTCGGTCAGCTGGAACCAGCGGCCCGGCATCACGAAGCGGTTGTTGCCGCTAGCCTCGACGCGCTGGATGGTCGCGCCGATTTCCTCGATCCGACGATTCACGAGCTGATAGCCGTGCTCCATGTTGCGATAGCCATGCGCGCCCGCGTATTCGTTCCATTCGAGGATGGGCAGGGCGGCATCCGTCTGCAGGCTGGTCCGGACGTGGGCGGGAATCGGGGATTTGAAGTCGAAGCGGGACAGTTCCGCGTGCGTGGAGGTGGTTTGCTGGCATGGCGACCAGCTCAGGATGCTGTCCGCTTCCTGCGCGCCCATGCCGCTGTGAAGGCGGATCTCGTGGGTATCGCCGTCGATCGGCGGCGCGGGGCTGCCCGGGTCGGCGACGATCAGCCTATGCCCGTTCTCGCGGTGCTCGTACCAGTAGCGCAACCCCGCCTGTTCCCAGCGCCGATGCACGTAGTTGTGATCGGGTTCGCCGAACTGGCAGGCCATCTTCACCGGCGGATCGTCCTCGCCGACATGCCAGGCCCAATCGGGCAGGGCGCCGTAATCGTGGAATACGGCTTCGGTTTGCGCCTGCAGGTTGCGGTCGAGAAACAGACGGTTGTGCCGGCCGTATCGCAGGTAGCGCAGCCACGGCCCGATCACCGCTTCGTAGCAGGCACAGGCGCCGTCGCTGCCGAGTTGCCGGAACGAAAAGACATAACCGTTGAAATAACGCTGGCTGCCGTCGCCGCGCAGCAGGCTGAGCGTGAGCTTCCTGCCGATGAAATCCCGGGCGGGCAGTGCGGCATGATCGGAAAGGATTTCGATCGTGAATTGAAAGTCGCGCGATAACGATTCCGTGCCGTCGATGCGATTCGCCAGCAAAAGCGGATAAGGCGCTTCGCCGTCGAATTCGAATCGCAACAGACGATTATGCTGGAAATCGAGCGCCAGTCTTGTCAGGTCGTGCTTGGAATTCGACATAAGGATAATGGCCAGTCCCTCGAGCCGGAGCTTCGATAAACGCTACGGCAGCGTCATGAGCTTGATGTGCGAGGAAATATAGCCATGGCGAGCAGGCAATGCCATGCGGCCGATCGTATCGATCGGATATCGAAATATCAGAAAATGCCCGGCTTTATCAGGAAGCGAGAATCGCCGATATATGAATAATCAGAATGCGGATTTTGATTGCGCGATCAATGCCGGGTTGATTTTATTTTGGATAGGCAATCGAGGCATGCAATCGACCGGGTAGGAATGAACCCGGTTCAGGCTTTCAGGATCGCGGCGCGGCTGTTTTTTCCTGGCTGGCCACGGAGTTGATCACGCGCTGCGTCACCATGGCCGGCGCGGGACGCACCGCGGGCCGTGCCGCCGGCTTGCCCGGCGCGGCCGGCCGCGCGCCGCTGGCTTGCTTCACCGCGTCCGGCTTGACCGGCGCATCCGGCGGCACCCCGAGCAACTGCAGCGTGCCGCCCATCACCGAGGAGAACACCGGCCCGGCCACGGTGCCGCCGTAATACCCCCTGCCGCCGGGCTCGTCGATCATCACGGCGACGATCACGCGCGGATCGCTCATCGGCGCCATGCCGGCGAACAGCGCGCGGTACTTGCCCTGCGCATAGGAGGCGCCGACCTGCTTGCGCGCGGTGCCGGTCTTGCCGCCGACGCGATAACCGTCGACGCGCGCCGCGCGCCCGGTGCCGCCTTCGCCCACCGCCATCTCCAGCATCGAGCGGATCGCGGCGGCCGTTTCCGGCCGCGTCACGCGATGCCCCTGCAGGGCGGGAGCCTGGTCGTCGCGCAGCAGGCGTACCGGGTGGAGCGTGCCGTCGCCGGCGTAGGCGGTGTACATCTGCGCGATCTGCAGCAGCGACATCGACAGCCCATAGCCATAGGCCATGGTGGCCTGCTCGATCGGGCGCCAGCGCTGGTAGGGGCGCAGCCGACCCGAGGCGACGCCGGGGAAGGTCAGGTCCGGCGCATGGCCGATGCCGTATTCCTGGTACTTGTCCCAGATGGTCTGCGCGGACAGGTTCAGCGACAGCTTGGCGAGCGCGACGTTGCTCGACTTCTGCAGTGCCTGGGCAACCGTCAGCGTGCCGTGGTTCGAGGTGTCGTGGATCACGGCGGGGCCGATCTTCCAGGTGCCCGGCGACGTGTTGACCAGGCTTTGCGGGCGCACCTTGCCTTCGTCGATCGACAGCGCCACCACCAGCGGCTTGACCGTCGAGCCCGGCTCGAAGGTGTCGATCACGGCACGGTTGCGCAACTGCGCGCCGGTCAGGCGGCTGCGGTCGTTGGGATCGAAGGTGGGGTAGTTGGCGAGCGCGAGGATCTCGCCCGAGCGCGCGTCGAGCACCACCACGCTGCCGGCCTGCGCGTGATTGGCGAGCACCGCCGCCTTCAGTTGCGCATTGGCGAGCTGCTGCACGCGGCGGTCGATGGTCAGCTCGACGGTGGCGCCGTGCCGCGCCGGCACCTGCGGGCGCGTGTCGGAGATGATCCGGCCGAGCCGGTCGCGGATCACCTCGCGCTGGCCGGCGGTGCCCAGCAGCAGGCCGTTGGCGGCCAGCTCCACGCCTTCCTGGCCGCGATCCTCGATATTCGTGAAGCCCACCACGTGGGCGGCCGATTCGCCTTCCGGGTAGAAGCGCTTGGAATCGGCGATCTGGGTGATGCCGGCGAGGTCGAGCTTGTCGAGGCGCGCGGCGGTTTCGGGATCGATCTGCCGCTTGAGCAGCACGAACTGCTTGTCGACCGACAAGCGCCTTTTGACCTCGGCCGCCGGCATCTCGAGCAGCTTGGCGAGCGGGCCGTAGGCGGCCGAATCGACCTGTTTGGGATTGGCCCAGATTTCGTAGGTGTTGAGGCTGACGGCCAGCATCGCGCCGTTGCGGTCGACGATCCGGCCGCGCATCGCGTCGAGCTCGATGGTGCGCTGGTAGCGCTTCTCGCCCTGGCCGAGATAGAAGTCCTGGTTCGCCACCTGCACCCAGAAGGCCCGCGCGATCAGCGCGGCGAACGCCAGAAAGATCAGGATCACGACGAATTTCGATCGCCACATCGGCAGGCTCGACCCGAGCATCGGGCTGCGCGCGACGGCGAGATAGGGATCGGCGTGCTTCGACTGATTTTTCTGCGTCATGGGCGGCGCGGCGGCGATTTCGAAATTGAAAGAAATGATAGGCGAATTGTAATGAATGTCGAGGTGGGGCGCGAGAAAAGCGGGGGAAGCGTGGTTTTTTGGTGTGGGGGAGGAGGGCGGGCGAGGCAGGAATCGAGGGGCTTTTTTCTTTTGATAAGGACCTTGGCTTGCGCGGGATGCGGCGCTGCCGTCGGCCCGGGTCGCAAGCCGGCGCCTCGCCCGAGGCGCCGCCCACCATTTCCCCTCAATCGATCCCGTGGAACACCGCATCCTCCGGCCCGAGATAGACCGGCGGCCGCCAGGTCGCGTCGCGCATCGAGTGCTGCACCAGGTGATCGACGCCGAGCAGCACCGCGAAGATCGCCATGCGCACCGGGATCCCGTTGTCGGTCTGGCGGAAGATCGCCAGCCGCGGATCGCGGTTCAGGTCGATCGACAGGTCGTTCGCGCCGGGCCGGCTGTCGCGCGGCAGCGGGTGCATGATCAGCGTGTCGCGCCCGCAGACGGTATCCATCAGCGCCTGGTTGATCTGGAAGTCGGGCGTGTAGCCCTCGAAGGATTCGTCGGTGAAGCGCTCCTTCTGGATCCGCGTGGCATACACCACGTCGGCGCCGGCCAGCCCCTTGGCGAGCTCGGAGGTTTCCTCGATCACATGGCCGTTGCGCGAGATCTGCTCGACGATGTAGCGCGGCATCTCCAGCGTGGGCGGCGCCACCAGGGTGAAGCGAATGCCGCGATAGAGCGCCAGCAGCTTGACCAGCGAATGCACCGTGCGGCCGTACTTGAGATCGCCGACGAAGGCGATGTGCGAGCCGTCGACGATCTTGCCTAGCCGCGAGAACTCGCGCTGGATCGTGTAGAGGTCGAGCAGGGCCTGGCTGGGATGCTCGCCGGGGCCGTCGCCGCCGTTGATCACCGGCAGGTTGATGGCGCGCGCGAACTCGGCCACCGAGCCCTGCTCGGGATGGCGGATCACCAGCGCGTCCACGTAGCCGGCCATCACGCGGCTGGTGTCGTGGATCGATTCGCCCTTGGCCATCGAGGAAAAGGTGAAGCCGGTGGTGTCGCAGACCGAGCCGCCGAGCCGGCAGAAGGCCGCGCCGAACGACACGCGCGTGCGCGTGCTGGCCTCGAAGAACAGGTTGCCGAGCACGGCGCCCTCCAGCACCCGCGAGATCTTGCGGCGGCGCGCGATCGGCTGCATCACGTCGGCCACCCGGAACAGCGCCTCGACCGAATCGCGCGAGAACTGGTCGACCGACAGCAACTGCGGGCGGCCCTCGAACAGGATCTGGCTGCTCAGCGAGTTCTTATCTACGCTCTGCGTATGGTTGGCTTCATCCCCAGCCCGTTCGACGATCTCGCTCACATAGCGCTCGACGATCTCCGGCATCGAGCGCGATTCCTGCGAATCGTCGGGCAGCAGCCAGGTATCCAGCGCCCGGCGGCTCACGCCGATGCGGTTCGCGAAGGCTTCGCGGGTCATGTTGAGGCGGCGCATGGCGTCGCGCAGGAAGGCTTGCTGGGGAACGGTCATGGCGGGCTCGATCTCAAAATATACGCGATGCGTATAATAGTGCGCCGTTCATCAAAGTCAAGCACCATGGCGGAGCGGTTCCGGGCTAGCATGTGCTGTGCCTCGGTCGCCACGCCCGCCAATCATTTGCTGGCGGCGTTTCGCGGCATTTGTATAATCGGGACCAGTCCCCGCCCCGTCAGGGGTGGCGGCCGTTCGACAAGGTGTGATGTGCCCGCTACGCTCGGGCTCGACTTCCAAGGAGAATCACGATGACTCGTTCGATTGCTGCAGTTCTGCTGATCCTGACCGCCGCGCTCGCCGGCTGCAACACGATCGCCGGCGCCGGCCAGGATATTTCGAGTGGCGGCAATGCCATCTCGAACACGGCCGAAAAAGCCAAATAAGGGCCAAATAAGCATCGCGCGCCGTGAGGCGCGCAGCGCGATCATCGACGGGCTGCCTGCGGGCAGCCCGTTTTACTTGGGGCGCCGCCGCGTGCCCGGAGCGTGCTCAGATCCAGACGTCGTTCGGCGCGGTGCGCTCGAGCTTGTCGCCGTCGCCGGTATTGACCACGCCGCGCGGCTCGATCAGCAGCACCCGCACCTCGGCGGCCGCATACGGCTTGTGCTCGACGCCGCGCGGCACCACCGCCATCTCGCCGGCGCGCAGCACGATCTCGCCGTCGCGCAGGGCGATGCGCAGCTCGCCGTCCAGCACCAGGAAGGTCTCGTCGGTATCGGCGTGGCTGTGCCAGACGAAGTCGCCGAACAGCTTCGCCACCTTGAACTGGTAGTCGTTCATTTCCGCGATCACGCGCGGCTGCCAGTGGCCGTCGACGCGGCCGGCCTTGTCGAGCAGCGGGATCGTGACGGATTGGCCGCGCGTGGCGGCGGGATGCTTGGGGCTGTCGCCGGTGGCATACGAGCTCATGCCGGGTTCCTGTGGTTGGGATGGGGAAACCCAGCTTAAGCCCGGATCGCGCGCGCCGCTTGTAAATAATTGAAGCGCGCGGCGGCCGCGGCTTCAGTCTTCCTCGCGGCGCGCCAGCGCCTCGGCCGCCGCCGGCTTGCCGGCCTCGGGCTCCTGGTAGAGCGCGCGCAGGGCGCGGGCGAGCAGCGTGTCCACCTCGCGCGGTGCGCCGTCGCGCGTGAGGATCGCGACCGGCGGCAGGGTCCAGTCGAGCGTGTAGGGGACGATCGCCACGCCGGCGATATGCACCAGTTCCTCGGCGATATCGGCCGGCACGATCGAGACGGCGTTCTCGTTGGAGGCGAGGATCTCGCCGATCAGGCGTGACGAATAGCTTTCGACGATCGGCACCGGCGGCGCCACGCCGGCGCGCAGGAACAGGTCGGAGATCTGCTCGCGGATCGGCGTGTGCGGCGCGCCGAGGATCCAGTCCAGCTCCACCAGCTTCTGCCAGTTGAGCTTGTTGCGCGCGAGCCGGGCGGCCAGCCGGCGGCTGGCGATCAGGCGCGGCTTCTGCTGGTGGACCACCTCGAAATGCAGCTCGGACAGATCCACGGTGGAGGTGGCGCGCGCGATCACCACGTCGAGCTGGTGCTCGCGCAACTGCGCGATCAACTGCTCGCTGGTGCCTTCGTGGATCGTCATGGTCAGGCGCTGCGGCACCTCGGCCTGGGTCTGGCGGATCGCCGCGGCCAGGGTCCTGCCCGAGATGAAGGGAATCACGCCGATATGGATGCGGGTGGCATGCCCGGCCACCACCGCCTCGATATCGCGCGTCAGGTGGTCGAGGTCGTGCAGCATGGCCTGGGCGCGCGCCAGCACTACCTTGCCGAGCGCGGTGGGCGTCATGCCGCGCGAGCTGCGCTCGAATAGCGGCCCGCCGAACATGCCCTCCAGCTCGGCCAGCGCATTGGTGACGGCCGGCTGGCTGCTGGCCATCTGCTCGGCCACGCGCGTGAGCGAGCCGTGCTGGCGGATCTGCAGCAGCAGGATCAGATGGCGGATCTTCAGGCGGCTGCTGAGCCGCCGGATCACCTCTTCCGTATCGAAGGCCACGGTGCCGGCTTCCTGGTCATTATGAAAACGTGATGCGCCCATACTAATTCAAAATAGGGCGCCGATTGCGGCTGCCTAGAATCGCTTCCTCGATATGCCCAAGCCGCCGGGACAGGCCCGGCGCCAACACAGCGAGTGGAGACGATGAACAAGACCGACCGCCAGGCCGCCCTGGAATACCACCAGTTCCCGACCCCGGGGAAGATTTCCGTGACCGCGAGCAAGCCGCTGGTCACGCAGCGCGACCTGGCGCTGGCCTACACGCCGGGCGTGGCGGCGGCCTGCGAGGAGATCGCCGCCGATCCCGCCAACGCCTTCAACTACACCAGCCGCGGCAACCTGGTGGGCGTGATCACCAACGGCAGCGCGGTGCTCGGCCTGGGCAACATCGGCGCGCTGGCCTCCAAGCCGGTGATGGAAGGCAAGGCGGTGCTGTTCAAGAAGTTCGCCGGGATCGACGTGTTCGACATCGAGATCACCGAATCCGACCCGGACAAGCTGGTCGACATCATCGCCAGCCTGGAGGCCACCTTCGGCGGTATCAATCTCGAGGACATCAAGGCGCCCGAGTGCTTCACGGTCGAGCGCAAGCTGCGCGAGCGCATGAAGATCCCGGTCTTCCACGACGACCAGCACGGCACCGCGATCACGGTGAGCGCGGCCTTCATCAACGGCCTGAAGGTGGTCGGCAAGGACATCAAGCAGGTCAAGGTGGTCACCTCCGGCGCGGGCGCCGCGGCGCTGGCCTGCCTGGACCTGATGGTCGACCTGGGCCTGCCGATCGAGAACGTCTGGGCCACCGACATCGAGGGCGTGGTCTACCAGGGCCGCACCACGCTGATGGACCCGGACAAGGCGCGCTTCGCGCAGGACACCTCGGCGCGCACGCTCGACGAGGTGATCGAGGGCGCCGACGTGTTCCTCGGCCTGTCGGCCGGCGGCGTGCTGAGCGCCGCGATGCTCAAGAAGATGGCCGCCAGCCCGCTGATCCTGGCGCTCGCGAACCCGACGCCGGAAATCTTCCCCGAGCTCGCCCACGCCACGCGCGAGGACGTGGTGATCGCCACCGGCCGTTCGGACTTCCCGAACCAGGTCAACAACGTGCTGTGCTTCCCGTATATCTTCCGCGGCGCGCTCGACGTGGGCGCCACCACCATCACGCGGCGCATGGAGATCGCGGCGGTGCACGCGATCGCCGGCCTCGCCCAGGAAGAGGCGAACGACGCGGTGGCGGCCGCCTACGGCGCCTACGACCTGTCGTTCGGGCCGAAGTACCTGATTCCCAAACCCTTCGACTCGCGCCTGATCCTGCGCATCGCGCCGGCGGTGGCCCGCGCTGCCATCGAGGACGGCGTGGCCACGCGCCCGATCACCGATTTCGCGGCCTACACCGACCAGCTCCAGCAGTTCGTCTATCACTCGGGCGCCTTCATGAAGCCGCTGTTCGCGGCGGCCAAGCAGTTCGTGCGCGACGGCGCGAAGACCCGCATCGTGTTCGCGGAAGGCGAGGAGGAGCGCGTGCTGCGCGCCGTGCAGGTGATCGTCGACGAGAAGCTGGCGCGGCCGATCCTGATCGGCCGGCCCGAGGTGCTGCTGGCGCGCATCGAGAAGTTCGGCCTGCGCCTGCGCCTGGGCGAGGACGTGGAAGTCACCAACCCCGAGTACGACGAGCGCTTCCATCAATACTGGACCACCTACTGGGAGCTGCGCTGCCGCGACGGCATCACCAAGGAGATGGCGCGCGTCGAGATGCGCCGCCGCCTGACCCTGATCGGCGCGATGATGGTGCGGCTCGGCGATGCGGACGGGATGATCTGCGGTACGGTGGGCGCCTATCACGACCACCTGCGCTTCGTCGACGAGGCGATCGGCAAGCAGCGCGGCGCGCGCACCTACGCGGCGATGAACATCCTGCTGCTCGACAAGCGCACGGTGGCCCTGGTCGACACCCACGTCAACGACAACCCGAACGCCGAGCAGATCGCCGAATTCACGGTCTCGGCCGCCTCGCAGATGGCCTGGCTGAACCTGCAGCCGAAGGTGGCGCTGCTGTCGCGCTCGAACTTCGGCTCGGGCAGCTCGGCCTCGGGGGCGAAGATGCGCGAGGTGCTGGAGCTGGTGCGCGAGCGCGCGCCCGATCTCGAGATCGAGGGCGAGATGCACGGCGACTGCGCGCTCGACGAGGCGCTGCGCCAGCGCATCCTGCCGCATTCGCGGCTCAAGGGCGAGGCCAACCTGCTGGTCTGCCCGAACGTGGACGCCGGCAACATCGCCTACAACCTGCTGAAGACCAGCGCGGGCAGCAACGTGGCGGTCGGGCCGTTCCTGCTCGGCGTCAACGCGCCGGTCAACGTGCTGACCTCCAGCTCGACCGTGCGCCGGATCGTCAACATGACGGCCCTCACGGTGCTGCAGGCGAATCGGGACTGAACCCCCGCCGGCTGATGGCCGGTTGATGGCCGGCTGACAGGCACGTCGGGCGGTGTGTGCAAGCACGCCGCCCGACGTGCCTTTTTTTGCTTGCGCGGCGCCGCGGCTTCAGTCGCGCGGCAACCAGGCACCGTGAAAGCCCGCCGGGATCCGCACCGGCAGATGCACGGTCGCCACCGGTTCGGCATCGAGCCGGCGCGCGTCGAGCACCACCACGTCGCTGGTGTCGGTGGCCGCGCGGTACACGCAGGCGAGCACCCAGCCGTCGTCGTCCTCGCTCGATCCCGCGCGCGGCACGAACACCGGTTCGCTGTTCTGGTCGCCGGGCGGCACCGCGTGGCGCATCACCTCGCCTGTGAGGACATCGAGGCGAACGATGCCGCGCATCTCGTCCAGGCCCGGCTGCTCGGCCGCGTAGCAATAGCGATAGGCGCGGCCGGTGCGGCGCTCGTCGATGCGCGGCAGCTCCAGCGCCAGGTCCGACAGCGCTCCTTCCTCGACCGTGCCGGCCTCGAGATCGAAGCGGTAGCGCCACGGCGTGCCGACCGGGTTCGGCTCGAAGGCCTGGCCGTCCGGCGACAGGCGCAGGAACCAGGGATAGCGGATCACGTCGAGCACGATGGTCGAGGCATCCGCGTCCCAGGCGTTGATCACGTGCTGGATGAAGCAGGGGGTGATCTCGAACCAGCGCAGGGCGTCGGCGTCGCCGGCATGGCGCGGCAGCACGCCGATGCGCGCCGGCCGGTCCGCCTCCCAGCGCAGCGGCATGCGATGGCCGCGCTTGAGCATCGAGAAATCGTAGATTACGTTCAGGTCCGGCAGCAGGCTGTGGCTGGCCGTGATCGCGAGGTCGTGGATCATCGACGGGCGCGGCAGCTCGATCGGCAGGTCCACGCGCGTGGTGCCGTCGGGCGCGGCCACCATGTAGCGCAGGTAGGGCTGCATCCAGTGCGCGCGAAACCCGACCAGCTCCGCCGTTTCCGGATCGACCTTCGGATGCCCGCCCATGCCCTGCGCGAAGGCGGGCAGGTGGTGTGCCGGGCCGAGCGTGTCGAGGCCGGGCGAGATTTCCAGCGGCATGCCGCCCTCGGCCAGCGCCAGCGTGCTGCCCGCATGGCGGATCACGTTGATGTTGGGATTGGTGTCCGGCATCGCCTCGAACTGTTCGGGCGCGTGGTGCTCGGCCCAGCGGCGCGTGCGCAGCCAGCGATTGCGATAGCCGCTCGCGCGGCCGTCGGCGAAGCCGACCGCATGCAGCATCGCGGCCTCGGGCCACCAGGACAGCAGGTCCTGGCCGGCGAAGCGGCCAGTCACGGGATTCGGGCCATTGCGCACCAGCCAGCCGTCCAGCTCCGGCGGCAAGGTGCCGCTCACGGGCAAGGCGCCCAGGTCGGATTCGCGGGCTACCGGGGCGAGCGCGCCGGCATTGAGGTCGATGGCGGAAGACATGATTCGGGGCAGGCAAGGGGGCCGTTGTGGACAAGGAGCGAATTTATACCCGGATGTAAATCGATCGTCAATATCATCCGGGTATAAATAGGGCGCCGGTTCCTCGGCGCGTGGTGCCGCGAATCGATCCGATCCCGTTTTCGGGCGCCCGAAAGCAAAACGGCCGCCGCTCACGCATCGGGCGCGAGCGGCGGCCGCGAGGACGGGCAAGCGCCCGCCCGGTCGTCAGGCGACGTTTTCGAGCGACGGATAGTCGGTGTAGCCCGTCTCGCCCTCGGCGTAGAAGGTCGACGGCACCGGCGCGTTCAGCTCGCTGTTGAGCTGGAAGCGGCGCGGCAGGTCCGGATTGGCGATGAACAGCTTGCCCCACGCCACCGCATCGGCCTCGCCCTTGGCCAGCACGGCTTGCGCGCTGTCGAGCGTGAACGCTTCGTTGGCGATGTAGGGGCCGCCGAAGGCTGCCTTCAGTTGCGGGCCGAGGCGGTTATCGCCTTCGCTTTCGCGCGCGAAGATGAAGGCGATCTTGCGGCGGCCGAGTTCGCGCGCGACGTAGCCGAAGGTGGCCGCCGGGTTCGAATCGCCCATCGTGTGCGCATCGCCGCGCGGTGCCAGGTGCACGCCGACGCGCTCGGCGCCCCATACCTCGATGGCCGCATCCACCGCCTCGAGCAGGAAGCGCGCGCGGTTCTCGATCGAGCCGCCGTAGGCGTCGGTGCGATGGTTGGTGCTGTCCTGCAGGAACTGGTCGGGCAGGTAGCCGTTCGCGCCGTGGATTTCCACGCCGTCGAAGCCGGCCAGCTTGGCGTTCTCGGCGCCCTTGCGATAGGCCGCGATGATGCCGGGGATCTCGTCGAGTTCGAGCGCGCGCGGCGTCACGAAGGCGCGCTCCGGGCGCACCAGGCTGACGTGGCCGCCGGCCGCGATCGCGCTCGGCGCCACCGGCAGTTGGCCGTCCAGGAAGATCGGGTCCGAGATGCGGCCCACGTGCCAGAGCTGCATGAAGATCTTGCCGCCCGCCTCGTGCACGGCCTGGGTCACCAGCTTCCAGCCCTCGACCTGCTCGTCGGACCAGATGCCCGGCGTCTTGGCGTAGCCCACGCCCTGCGGCGTGACCGAGGTGGCCTCGGTCAGGATCAGGCCGGCGGAGGCGCGCTCGGCGTAGTAGCGCGCCATCAGCGCGTTCGGCACGCGCTCGTCGCCCGAGCGGGCACGCGTGAGCGGGGCCATCACGATACGGTTCGGCAGCGTCAGGTCGCCGACGACCAGCGGATCGAACAGGGTTGGCATGGCAGGGACTCCTTATCGAATGAGTTGGGCCGGGCAAGAACCCGGCAAGCCTCGCGGCGGCGATATCGACGCTACAGGCTGGTTTGCAATTGATCGACGAAGGCCCGGATCACCGTTTCGTTGCGCCGAAAGAACACCCACTGGCCGACCCGCGAGCTCTGCACCAGCCCCGCGCGCTGCAGGGTGGCGAGGTGGGCCGACACGGTCGACTGCGACAGGCCGCAACGCGAGTCGATCTGGCCGGCGCACACGCCTTCCTGGAACGAGGCATGCAGGGCCTGGTCCGGAAAGTGGTGCTCGGGCTCCTTGAGCCAGGCGAGGATCTCGCGCCGGACAGGGTTGGCCAGGGCCTTGTGAATCGCGTCGATGTCGAGCGTCATGGGTGATGAATCGGTGGAACGGCGGGACCCGATTGTAACGTCGTCGGACGAAGCATATATCGGAATATCGCGATATATAGAATTAACCTTGTGGGAAGGCGGGTTAATAACGATGCGGTAATAAAGGGCGCCATGACGCGGCGATGCCGGCGCGGTTTTCGCGCCGGCAATCGTCGGAGGTTTGGGGTTCGGGAGGGGGGGCCGGGGTCAGCCCCGCCCGCGCCGGAAGGGCAGCCGGTCGAGCAGCCGGCTCGCCGCGCCTGCCAGGTCTGCCGGCGTTGTGCGCGGCGATCCGCTGTAGACGAGCCGGTAAAGCACCGGCAGCACCAGCAGGGTCAGCATCGTCGAGGACAGGATGCCGCCGATCACCACCGTCGCCAGCGGGCGTTGGACCTCGGCGCCGGTGCCGGTGGCGATCGCCATCGGCACGAAGCCGAGCGAGGCGACCAGCGCCGTCATCAGCACCGGGCGCAGCCGGGTCAGCGCGCCCTCGCGCACCGCCTCGGCCAGCGGGCTGCCGGCCTCGCGCAGGTTGCGGATGAAGGAGATCATCACCAGCCCGTTGAGCACCGCCACGCCGGACAGCGCGATGAAGCCCACCGCCGCCGAGATCGACAGCGGAATGCCGCGCAGCCACAGGAACAGGATGCCGCCCGACAGCGCGAACGGGATGCCGGTGAACACCAGCAGGCCGTCCTTGGCATTGTTGAACATCATGAACAGCAGCACGAACACCAGCAGCAGCGCCAGCGGCACGACCAGCTTCAGGCGCGCCGTCGCGCTCTGCAACTGCTCGAACTGGCCGCCCCAGGTGAGCCAGTAGCCGGGCGGGATGGCGACCTCGGCCTGCAGTTTCGCCTGCGCATCGGCGACGAAGGAGCCGACGTCGCGCCCGCGCACGTTCGCGCTGACCACGATGCGGCGCTTGCCGTCCTCGCGGCTGATCTGGTTCGGCCCCGGCGCCAGCTCGATGTTCGCCAGCTCGGAAAGCGGCACGAAGGCGGCGCCCGCCGGGTTCGCGCCGCTGGCAGCCGGCGATGGCGTTGCCGCGGCGGCGGGGGCGAGGGCACCTGGAGCCGCCGTGACGGGCAGCGCGATCGGCAGGCGCCGGATCGCGTCGATGTCCGAGCGCAGCGTCTCGGGCAGGCGCACCACGATGTCGAAGCGGCGATCGCCCTGGAACAGCGTGCTGGCGGTCTTCCCGCCGAGCGCCGCGGCCACCGGGGCCTGCACGTCGGCGATATTGATGCCGTAGCGGGCCAGCTTCTCGCGGTCGGGATCGATGCTCAGCACGGGCAGGCCGGCGGTCTGCTCGACCTTGACCTCGATCGCGCCCGGCACCTGCTGCAACGCGTCGGCGATCCGCCTGGCGGTGGCCTCGAGCGTGCCCATGTCGTCGCCGAACAGCTTGACCGCCACGTCGCTGCGCACGCCGGAGATCAGTTCGTTGAAGCGCAACTGGATCGGCTGCGAGAACTCGTAGACGCTGCCCGGTATCGCGGCGAGCACCGCCTCGATCTCGTCGCGCAACTGCTCGCGCGGCTTGCTCGGCTCGGGCCAGTCCCTGGCCGGCTTCAGCATGATGTAGGCATCGGACTGGTTCGGCGGCATCAGGTCGGTGGCCACCTCGGCCGTGCCGGTGCGCGCGAACACGCGCTCGATCTCGGGGATGCGCGCCTTGAGCGTGGCCTCGATCTGCCGCTGCATCTCGAGCGATTGCGTGAGGCTGGTGCCCGGGATGCGCAGCGCGGAGATCGAGAAATCGCCCTCGTTGAGGCTGGGGATGAATTCGCTGCCGAGCCGGGTGGCGATCAGCAGGGTGGCCGCCACCGCCAGCGTGGCGCCGGCCAGCACGGGGCCGGGGCGGCGCAGGCAGCGATCGAGCAGCACCGCGTAGAGCGAGCGCGCCCACGACATCAGGCGGTTCTCCTTCTCCTCGACCTTCTCGCCGATGAACAGCGCCACCGCGGCGGGGATGAAGGTGACGGTGAGGACCATCGCCGCGGCGAGCGCGAGCACCACCGTGATCGCCATCGGATGGAACATCTTGCCCTCCACGCCCGAGAGCGCCAGGATCGGCAAATACACCACCATGATGATCACCTGCCCGAAGATCAGCGCGCGCCGCGCTTCCTGGGATGCCTGGTAGACCTCGGCATGGCGTTCCTCGCGCGTGAGCGGGCGGCCCGCCGCCGCCTGCGCATGCGCGAGGCGCCGCACGCAGTTCTCGACGATCACCACCGCGCCGTCGATGATGATGCCGAAATCGAGCGCGCCCAGGCTCATCAGGTTGGCGCTGACCTTCAGGTTCACCATGCCGGTGAAGGTCATCAGCATCGCCAGCGGGATCACCAGCGCGGTGATCAGGGCCGCGCGCAGGTTGCCGAGGAACAGGAACAGGATCGCGATCACGAACAGCGCGCCTTCCAGCAGGTTCTTCTTGACCGTCGCGATGGCCTTCTCGACCAGCACCGTTCGATCGTAGACCGGCACCGCGCGCACGCCCGGCGGCAGCGAGCGGTTGACGTCCTTCATCCTGGCGGCCACCGCCTCGGCCACCGTGCGGCTGTTCTCGCCGATCAGCATGAAGACGGTACCCAGCACCACCTCGCGGCCGTTCTCGGTGGCCGCGCCGGTGCGCAGCTCGCGGCCGATCTGCACCTGGCCGATGTCCTGCATGCGCACCGGCACGCCGCCCGCGTTGGCGAGCACGATGTTGGCCAGGTCGTCGAGCGAGCGCGCCTGCCCCGGCACGCGCACCAGGTACTGCTCGCCGCGCTTCTCGATGTAGCCCGCGCCGACGTTGTCGTTGTTCGACTGCACCGCGCGCACCACGTCCGCCAGCGACAGCCCGTAGGACATCAGCTTGGCCGGATCGGGCGCGATCTGATACTCCTTCACGTAGCCGCCGATCGAGTTCACCTCGGTCACGCTCGGCACGTTGCGCAATTGCGTGCGGATCACCCAGTCCTGCAGCTCGCGCAGGTCGGTCGGCGTGTAGGCGCCGCCATCGGGCCTGCGCGCGCCGGCATCGGCCTCGACCGTCCACATGTAGATCTCGCCGAGCCCGGTCGAGGTCGGCCCCATGATTGGCGCCACGCCTTCGGGCAGCCGGTCCCTGGCCTGCTGCAGGCGCTCGTTGACGAGCTGGCGCGCGAAGTAGATGTCGGTGCCGTCCTTGAAGATCACCGTGATCTGCGAGATGCCGTAGCGCGAGGTCGAGCGCGTCTGCTCCAGGTGCGGCAGGCCCGCCATCGCGGTCTCGAGCGGATAGGTGACGCGCTGCTCGACCTCGAGCGGCGAGTAGCCCGGCGCGGGCGTGTTGATCTGCACCTGCACGTTGGTGATGTCGGGCACGGCATCGATCGGCAGCCGTTGGTAGCTGTAGATGCCGAGCGCGGCCAGCGCGAGGATCGCGAGCAGGACGAGCCAGCGATGGGCAATGGAGGAGCGGATCAGGCGATCGAACATGGAGGAGTCCAGATTGAGCGGCGGGCGGGCACGGGTGGGATCAATCGCTGTCGGCCGCGCTGTTTTCCAGCTGCGACTTGAGCACGAAGCTGTTGCTCGCCGCGTATCGCTGGCCGGGCTTCAGCCCGTCCAGCACCTCGGTGAACCGGGCATCGCGAATGCCGGTCTTGAGGGGTTGCGCGACGAACCCCCATTTCGATGCCACGAACACCGCCGGCGCGCCGTCGACGGTCTGCAGCGCGTCGGTCCTGACCGCGAGCGGCACGGTGTGCGCGCTGGTATCGACCGTGACGTTGACGAACATGCCCGGCCGCCAGGTGCCGCCCGGATTGGGCAGCACGATGCGCGCGGGTGCCGTGCGGGTCTGGGCGCCGAGCAGGGCGCCGACATAGGCGACCTGTCCGCGCGCCTGCGAGTCGAATGCCGTCGCGGACACGCTGGCCTGCTTGCCGACATACACCTCCTTGAGGCGCTGGGCGGGCACGGCCATTTCGGCCCACACGCTCGACAGGTCGGACAGCACGAAGATGCTCGTGTCGGCCGCCACGGCCTCGCCCGGCGTGACGCGCTTCTCGACGATCGAGCCGTCGAACGGCGCGCGCAGCTCGTAGCGATTGAGCGTGCCGCCGGCGGACGCGTCGATGGCGGACAGCTTCTGCCGCGCGTTCTGCACGGCGATTTCCGCCTCGCGCAGTTGCACCTGGGCGGCCTGGTAATCCTGTTCCGCGGAGATGCGCTCCTGCCACAGCCTGCGCTCGCGCTCGTACACCTGGCGCGCGCCGACCAGCCTGCGCTGAGCGGTCAGCAGCTCGCTGCGCCGGTCGGACAGCTCCGGGCTGGCCAGCACGGCGAGCAGCTCGCCGCGTTTCACCTGCTGGCCGAGCGACACGGCCACCTTCTCCACCACGCCGGCCACGCGCGGCACGACCTGCGCGGTGCGATCGGCGTTGAAGCGGATCTCGCCGGGAAGCTGGAACGAATCGGCGATCGCCGCCGGCCCGGCCGGATCGACGCCGATCCTCGCCTCGGCCAGTTGCTGGTCGTCCAGGGGCACGGCATGCTGGTTCTGGCGATAGTCGAAGGTCCGCGTCGCGCCTTCAGCCTGCCAGTCGAGCTTCACCTCGAAGACATGCGGTTTCGGGATCGCGGCGGCGCTGCGGTAGCCGTCCGCGCCGGGCAGCAGCGCCAACGGGCCGCGCGTGCCGTCGTAGCGCTCGATGGTGGCCGTGAGCGTGTTGCCGGCGGGCTTGACCGGCTTGCCTCGCAGCGAGGGATAGACGGCCAGCGTGGCCTGGCCGTCGCGTTCGCCCTGCACGATTTCCAGCGCGTAGGCGCCGTCGGTCAGCACGGTGCCGCCGCGTACCGCGGCGGGCGCCGACGTGGCGGCATCGGCTGGCGTGCTCGCGGTGGTGCGCAGCGCGGCGAAGGCAAGCGCCGCGGCGACGGCAAGCCCGCAGGCCAGCGCGATCGCCAGGGCGACGCGCTTCGGTTGGCTCGGCATAAGGGGTTCCTCAGGGTTGGACGGTCGGGGCCGCGGCGTCGAGCGGGGTGCCGAGCAGGCGGCCGAGATCCGCATCGGCGAGATGCGCGTCGGTCAGCGCGCGGATGTAGCGGGTCTGGTTGTCGAACAGCGTGCGTTGCGCGTCCAGCACGTCCAGGAACTGGAACTTGCCGAGCGCATAACCGCGCGACATGGCCTCCAGCGCCGAGCGGGCCGCCGGCAGCACGTCGCGCTTCAGGCGCTCGGCCTCCAGCGCCGAGCTGCGATAGTCCGCGTAGCGTTGCGCCAGCGCCTGCCGCTGCGCCAGGCGCGTGCCGTCGAGATCGGCGCTGGCCTGTTCCGACGAGTGGGTGGCTTCGTCGATGGCGCCGCGATTGGTGTCGAAGATCGGCAGCGGGATCGAGATGCCGACCACCGCCTGGTTGTCGGCGATGCCGCCTGTCGTCACGCGCTTGTAGCCGGCGCTGATCGTGAGGTCGGGGATGCGCCGCGCGCGCTCCAGCGAGATGCGGGCATTCGATTGCCTGACCCGGGCCATCGCCTCGCGCGTGAGCGGCGCGTCCTCCAGGCGGGCGTCGAGCGCCGGCAGCGCGGGCATCTCCGGCAGGCTTTCGAAGCCGTCCTCGCTGGCGCCGCCGCCCGGCCAGCCGCCGCCCAGCGCGCCGGCAAGCCGGGCGCGCGCGGCGCTCAGGTCCGCCGCGGCGCGCGTGAGCGCGATCTGGGTGGCCACCAGCGCGACGCGCGCCTTGGTCTCCTCGACCGGCGACACCTTGCCCGCACTGACGCGCTTGGCGACCAGCTCGGTCGAGCGCTCGGCGATCGCGGCCGATTCCTCGCTGACGGCGAGCGTGCGCTGGGCGGACAGGAGTCCGTAGAATGCCTGGACGACGCTGCCGCGCACGGCGGCGGACTGGGCGTCCATCGCCGCCAGCGAAGCCTCGCGGCCGTAGGCGGCGACGTCGACGCGATAGCCGCGCTTGCCGGCCGTCTCGATGCGCTGGCTGATCATCGCGGTGCTGGTGCGGTCATAGCGCTTGAAGCTTTCCTGCAGGAACGACAGGTCGGGATTGGGGCGCATGCCGGCCTGCAACTGGGCACCGGCGGCGGCATTGGCCGATGCGCGGGCGCTGGTCAGCAGCGGGCTGTTCGCGTTGGCGATGCGCAATGCCTCGCCCAGCGACAGCGGCGGGGCGGGCGGCGGTGCCGTGTCGTTCTGCTGCGCGCCGGCGAGATTGGGAAGCAGCAGGGCGACGGCGAGGATGGCCAGGGGTTCGAGACGCATGAGTGAAAGAGGCATCGAGTAGCTTGGCCACCATGCTAGATGCCTGTTGCAGCGCAAACATGCGCGAAACATGAGAATTCCGTCATCTTGCCGCCAGGGGGCGTTTCTCGTGCGATGCTTGGCGCAATCCCGATCGCGCCGGGCGCGATCATCCGGGCCGGATCGACTGCGCCGACGCTGGCCGGCGCGTCTCCACCCGAACCTTGCAAGGAAAGGAATCATGCGTATTCTCATCGTCGAGGACGAGCCCAAGACCGGCGCCTATCTGCGCAAGGGGCTGACGGAGGCGGGCTACGTGGTCGACTGGGTGCAGGACGGAACCACCGGCCAGCACCAGGCCGAAACCGAGGATTACGACCTGCTGGTGCTCGACGTGATGCTGCCCGGGCAGGACGGCTGGACCCTGCTGCAGAACCTGCGGCGCAGCAAGTCGACCCCGGTGCTGTTTCTCACCGCGCGCGACGACGTGGGGGACCGCGTGAAGGGGCTCGAGCTCGGCGCCGACGACTACCTGGCGAAGCCCTTCGATTTCGTCGAGCTGACCGCGCGCATCAAGTCGATCCTGCGACGCGGCCAGGCGCGCGAGACGAATACCCTGAAGGTCGCCGATCTCGAACTCGACCTGACGCGCCGGAAGGCGACGCGACACGCGGATACGATCCTGCTCACCGCCAAGGAGTTCGCGCTGTTGTGGCTGCTGATGCGACGCGAGGGGGAGATCCTGCCGCGCGCCACCATCGCCTCGCAGGTCTGGGACATGAACTTCAACAGCGATACCAACGTGGTGGATTCGGCGATCCGGCGCCTGCGCTCCAAGATCGACGACGCCTACCAACCGAAGCTGATCCACACCGTGCGCGGCATGGGTTACGTGCTCGAAGTGCGCGACCCGGTTTCGCGATGATGCAGCGCGTCGTCCCTCACACCCTGCGCGGGCGCCTGACGGTCCTCATCATCCTGTCGACCTCGGTGATCCTGGCCTTGAGCGGCCTCGCGCTCTACGAGGCCCTGCGCAGCCGCATCGAATCCTCGGCCGCCGAGCAGATCGACGGCATCACGGCCGCCTTGCGCCAGCACCTGGCCAAGGTCGGAACCCTCACCGATGTGCGGCTGAACCGGGACCTCTGGATCGACCAGCTTCACGGGCATTCGGACATGGATCTGGCCATCCTCGATTCGACCGGCAACGTGCTGGTCGGCACGAAGGGCTTGCGCTTCGACGCCTCGCTGCTGTCCGCGGCCACTGCCTCGGCGGCCGTCAGCGTCGAACCGGCTCGCTCCAGCCTGCGTTATTCGATTTCCACGGTCCGGCTGGCCGGCCCCGGCGCGCCGGTGGTTCGCGTCGTGGTGCAATACGATCGCGCCGAGGACCTGTCGACCCTGCGCGCGCATGCCTACACGATCGTCGTGATCGAAGTCTGCGGCGTGGTGCTGGCCGCCGTGCTCGCCTACGGCATCGCCGGCCTCGGCCTGAACCCCCTGCGCCGCTTCGCGGTGCGCGCCGAGCAGATGTCGACCAGCCGGCTCGCGCATCCCGTGCAGGAGCTGCATGTGTCGGGCGAGCTTCGGGAACTGGAACATGCCTTCAACGGCATGCTGGCGCGGCTCGACGAGTCGTTCACGCGGCTGGGCCAGTTCTCGTCGAACCTGGCGCACGACATGCGCACGCCGCTCACCAACCTGCAGGCCGCCGCGCAGGTGGCGCTCTCGCAGCCGCGCAGCGCGGACGAATACCAGGCCGTGATCGAGTCGAGCATCGACGAATACCAGCGCCTGTCGCACATGATCGAGGACATGCTGTTCATCGCGCGCGCCGAGCAGGCCGGGCAGTCGCTCGATATCCGCCGGCTCGATGCGGCGGACGAGGCCGAACGCGTGGCCGGCTATTACGAGGCGCTCGCGGAGGATGCGGGGGTGTCGATCGTGGTGCGGGGCCGGGCAAGCGTCGAGGCGGACCTGAGCCTGTATCAGCGCGCGCTCAGCAACCTGCTGTCGAACGCCTTGAAATACGCGCCGCGCGGCAGCGCGATCACGATCGAATGCCGGCAGCAAGGCGAGGCGGCGCTGATCGAGGTTTCGGACCTGGGGGAGGGCATTCATCCGCGGCATCTCGCGCGGATCTTCGAGCGCTTCTACCGCATCGATCCCTCGCGGCAGAATTCCGCCTCGGGCACGGGGCTGGGGCTGGCGATCGTGAAATCGATCATGGACAACCACGGCGGCGAATGCGGCGTGGACAGCCTGCCGGGAACGCTCACCACCTTCTGGCTTCGTTTTCCCGGCGCGACGGGCGAGGCCGCCTCGGGCCCGGGCCGCCCGGCCTGAGGCCGGGCGATGTCGCGAGCGTCCCCCGCGGGGCGGCGCTCAACGCGAGCCGAGCTTGTCGTGCGCGTCCACCTTCGGATCGGATTCGCGGGGATGCACGGTCATGCCGTGCAGGTCCTTGTTGCGCTCGACCATGTCCGTGCTCGGCGGATATTGCGTCTTGCCCGCCGGCACGGCGCCCTCGTGTTGCGCGACCTTCAGCTCGTCGACGACGTCCGTGCGCGATTTGCCTTGTGCCTGCGCGGCTTGGCTGGCCGCGCCGATCGACATGGCGGCGGTGACGAACAGGACTGCATAACGAATCGACTTCATGACTGGCTCCTTGGGATGGGCTCGCCGGGTGGCGAGTCGTGTGGCCAGTATGGGCAGGCAGCCGTGCGTGATCGTGATTCGAACATGAGAAATGCGTCATGAAGCGGCGATGAGGAAAATCTCATGCGGGGCTCATGTCCATGCCGGAGCGGAAGTCGACAATCCAGCCTCATGCCGTGTGGCGGGGCGCCTGCCCGCGAATCCACGCGACCCGAATCGCCCATCTCCCGGATACGGATCATGTCCCGAATCGATTTTCGCTGCCTTGTCCTGCTTACTCTGCTTGTCCCGATTGCCCTGCTCTCGATGGCCGGATGCGCGTCGAGCGCAGGCGGGCCGGCGCAGGGAAGCGGCGGTGAATACCGCGAGCGGCAGGGGATGCCGAACCAGCAGGTGGACTACGCCGGGCATCGCTGCGGCAGCCCTTATGCCTACGTCAAGATCCACCCTTGTGTCTTCCCGCGTCCCTAGCCTGGAGCGAGGCCGACATGACGGAATTCTCATGTTCGGATCACGCCCGCGCAGCAGCGCGCGGCCAGAATCAAGCCATCGATACCGAACCGGAAACACGAGGAATGAAGAACGCATTGCGCCTTTTGCTCGGCATGGGCATTGCGCTGGCCGGCCTGTGCCTGGGCGGGCAGGCGATGGCCCAAGCGAAGACTCGCGCCGAAGTCCGGCAGGAGCTCCTGCAGGCCAAGCACGACGGCTACCTTCCCAATCGACGCACGAATTTCCCGCCCGATGCGTCGATGGTGGCGCGAAGCCGGCAATTGCATCGCCTCACGATCCATCGCGGCGAAAGCTCGCCGCGGTTCGACGAGCACGATACGCGCGATCCGGCGGCCCAGCCCGCGCAATGAGCGATGCAAGCGCGAATGGACCCGCGATGGCGGGCGACGTACCGAATCACTCAGGAGTCGAGCATGCGCATGTCGAAGTGGATGAGCCTGTCGATGCTGGCCGTGTCGATGAGCGCGATGGCGGGGGGCTGGCCGGAGCGCTGGATCGATCACGAGCCGACGCATTGGCGAAACCTGGATGCCAAGGCGGGCGACCAGGCCGTGCCGGAGCGGCAGGCGAAGCGGGAACCCGTTCCGGTCCCCGGCGATTCGTCGATCACCGTCACGCAGAGCCTGTCGCGATCCGGCGCGCCGGCGAGCCCGCCGCTTCCGTGATATACGCGTCGAAGCTTCTTCCCGGCGCGTGCCGGGAAGACTCCCGCGCCGATCGGCTTGCGTCGTAATCGCGCCTGCCCGATACTTTCCCACTATGTGATTCGATGCCTGCATGGCGTGCAATAATCGGCCCTGCATCATTGCCACGAATCCACGCATCCCGGTCCCGTCGCCTCGCTTTTTTGACCGATCCCGCCCGCCACGCCAGCGTATTTCTTACTCGCCGCGCAGGCTCGTTCGACACGATTACGAATTCATGTTCGACAGCGCGAGTTTCGCGATCCCCATCTTTATTTTTTTATTGCCACGCTGAAGCGGCCTGACTACGCTCGGGCGGACTGGGCCTGCTGAATTCGACTCATCTGTCGTTGCGGCGGCCATACCAGAACAAGCCGCCGGCCTGGCCGCAACGCCCGGGCCGGCGACGCCAAAGCGAGAGAAACGTGCTGAGACCAGCGCCTCCGAGACACGCCGCTGCGCGAGGGCCATGCCGATTCCGCCACATTCCGCCGCCTCGCGCGGCGATGGGCGAGGGCGGCTCGTGCCGGGCGCAAACCCTCCCTCCTTTATCGACCGCCGTCGCCTGCTCCCCCGAGCCTGAACGGGCATCCGGCGCCTGACCCTCCAGGCGCCGCGACGGGCATCGCGCATGCGCGGGCCGCCGCCGGCACCTGGCTCATCCATTCCATGTCGAATCGCGTGACGGGATGTCCCGACGAGAGCGCCCGGCCGTTCGATTCGCTGCCCAAAGCCATGAACAATCCCACTTCGCATCAAGAGCACCACGGCCTGACGAGTTCGCAGCGCGAGATCTGGTTCGACCAGGAAATGCATGGCGAGGCGCCGGTCTACAACATCGGCGGTTATGTGCGGATCTCGGGCCGCGTCGACGCGGCGCTGCTGGCACGCGCGCTCGAACTGCTGATCCGCGGGCACGACGGCTTGCGCATCGTGCTGTCGCGGGAGCAGGACGAGGAAGGCGTGCCGCGGCAGGAAATCGGGCCGGCCGAGCCCTTCGTGCTGCCGTTGCACGATCTTTCCGCTAGCGACGATCCCGAAGCCGCGGCCCTCGCGCATGTCGATCGCCAACTCGAAACGCCCTTCGTGCTGCGCGGCGCTCCCCTCTATCGCTTCGAGCTGCTGAAGCTGGGCGAGGCCTGTTTCGACCTGGTGCTGGTCCTGCATCACCTGATCGTCGACGGCTGGGCGATCGGCCTGATGCTCGAATCGCTGGGCAGGATCTATGGGCAGCTCGAAGCCGGGCAGGCGCCCGGGCTCGATGCGCCTTCCTACCTCGACTTCGTCGAGCAGGATCGCTTGTATCGCCAGTCGCCGAAGTTCGAGCAGCATCGCGCCTACTGGCTCGACAAGTTCCGCGAGGTGCCGGAGCCGCTGTTCAGCCCGCGTTTCAAGGCGCGTTTCGGCGATGCCGTGGTGCCCAGCCGCAATCACCAGTTCAGCCTGCCGCGCAGCCATTACGAGCGCATCGTCGCGCTCGCCGGCGCCTGTGATGCCACGCCGTTCCACGTGATCCTCGCGATCCTCTACGTCTACTTCGCGAGGACGGCCCAGCGCGAGGACCTGAGCATCGGCCTGCCGATCCTGAACCGCGCCAATGCCGGGTTCAAGGCCACGCTCGGCATGTTCGCCGGCGTCAGCGCGATGCGCCTGCGCTTCGACCAGGAACTGCCGTTCGACGAACTGGTGAAGGCGCTGGGCGCGATGCTCAAGCAGGACTATCGCTACCAGCGCTTCCCCATCAGCGAGCTCAATCGCGAGCTGGGCCTGTGGCGCGCGCAGCGTGCCCAGGTGTTCGACATCTCGCTGTCCTACGAGCGCAACGACAACAACCTGCGCTTCGGCGACTGGCCGGCGCGCGCGGTCAAGCGCTCCAACAACCACGAGCAGACGCCGCTGGCCATCTACGTGCGCGAGAACCGCTACGACGAGCAGGTCTGGATCCACTTCATCCACAACCAGGCCTATTTCGACGGCACGGAGATCGAGGCGCTGGAGCAGCGCTTCCGCCACCTGCTGGACCAGGTGCTCGACGCGGTGCACACGCCCGTGCATCGCCTGGCGATCGCCACGCCCGAGGAAAGCGCGCGAATCGCCCGCTGGGGCGCGGCCGGCGTCGAGACGGCGCGGGAGCGCACGATCCACGAGCGATTCGAGGCGCAGGCCGCGCGCGCGCCCGATGCGATCGCGGTGGTGCATGAGGGTCGGCAACTGAGCTACGGCGAACTGAACGCGCGCGCCAACCAGCTCGCGCATCGCCTGATCGGAATGGGCGTGCAGCCCGACCAGCGCGTGGCGATCTGCGCCGAGCGCGGGCTGGAGATGCTGGTTGCCGTGCTCGCGGTGCTGAAGGCGGGCGCGGGTTACGTGCCGATGGACCCGGCCTATCCGGCCGAGCGGCTCGATCACATGCTGGGCGACAGCGCGCCGGTGGCGATCCTCGTTCAAGGCGCCGGCCGTGAGGTGGCGGCGGCGAGCGCCCGGTCGGTCCCTGTCATCGAACTCGACGAGAGCGCCTGGGCCGGGCAGCCGACCGGCAACCCCGCGCGCGCCGATCTGCAGCCGCATCATCTCGCCTACGTGATCTACACCTCGGGCTCGACCGGCCTGCCCAAGGGCGTGATGGTCGAGCATCGCAACGTGCCGCGCCTGTTCGAGGCCACCGCGCCCTGGTTCGGCTTCGACGAGCAGGATGTGTGGACGCTGTTCCATTCCTTCGCCTTCGACTTCTCGGTCTGGGAGATCTGGGGCGCGCTGCTGCACGGCGGCCGCCTGGTGGTGGTGCCGGCGCCGGTCAGCCGCTCGCCGCGAGCCTTCTACGCGCTGCTGCGCGAGCAGGGCGTGACGATCTTGAACCAGACGCCAAGTGCGTTCCAGCAACTGATCGCGGCGCAGGGCGACGATGCCGGCGCGCATCGCCTGCGGCAGGTGATCTTCGGCGGCGAGGCGCTGGAGCCGAGCATGCTGCAGCCCTGGTATGCGCGCGCCGGCAATGCGCACACGCAGCTCGTCAACATGTACGGCATCACCGAAACCACGGTGCACGTCACCTATCGCGCGCTGGGCGCGGAGGATGCGCGGCATGGCGGCCGAAGCCCGATCGGCGTGCCGATCCCGGACCTGCGAGTGCATGTGCTCGACCGCTGGGGCCAGCCGGTGCCGGCCGGGGTGACCGGCGAGATGTACGTCGGCGGCGCGGGCGTGGCGCGTGGTTACCTGAACCGCCCCGAGCTGAGCGCCGAGCGCTTCGTGCGCGACCCGTTCAGCGACGATCCTCACGCGCGGCTGTATCGCACCGGCGACCTCGGGCGCTGGCAGCCCGACGGCACGCTCGACTACCTGGGCCGCAACGACGACCAGGTGAAGATCCGCGGCTTCCGTATCGAGCTGGGGGAAATCGAGGCGCGGCTGGCGGCGATCGAGGGCATCGAGGCCGCGGTCGTGCTGGCGCGCGAGGACGTGCCCGGCGACAAGCGCCTCGCGGCCTACTACACGGGCGAGGAGCAGGCGGCGGAAGCCTTGCGCGCCGCGTTGCAGGCGCGGCTGCCGGACTACATGGTGCCGGCCGCCTTCGTGCACCTGGACGCGCTGCCCCTGACCGCCAACGGCAAGCTCGACCGCCGCGCGCTGCCGGCGCCGCAGGCGCAGGCCTATGCGAGCCGCGCCTACGCGGCGCCGCAAGGCGAGGTGGAGCAGACCCTCGCGCGGCTCTGGCAGGCGCTGCTCGGCATCGAGCGCGTCGGCCGCCACGATCATTTCTTCGAGCTGGGCGGCCATTCGCTGCTGGCCGTGAAGCTGGTCGAGCAGATGCGCGAGGCGGGGCTGCGCGCGGACGTGCGAGTGCTGTTCGGCCAGCCGATCTTGTCGGCCCTGGCGTTGGCGGCGCAGGGCGGCGAGGGCGAGTCCTTCACGGTGCCGCCCAACCGGATTCCGGCCGATTGCGGGCGGATCACGCCCGACATGCTGCCGCTGGCGACGCTGAGCCAGGCGCAGATCGAGACGATCGCGGCCGGCGTGCCGGGCGGCATGCGCAACATCCAGGACATCTATCCGCTCGCCACGCTGCAGGAAGGGATCCTCTATCACCATCTGTCGGCGAGCCGGGGCGATCCCTATGTGCTGCAGGCGCTGTTCAGCCTGCCCGACCGGGCACGGCTCGACGCCTTCGCGGCCGCGCTGCAGGGCGTGGTGGATCGCCACGACATCCTGCGCACCGCGGTGAGATGGGAAGGGCTCGACGAGCCGATGCAGGTGGTGTGGCGCGAGGCCCGGCTGCCGGTCGAGGAAGTCCGTCTCGACGCCGTGCAAGGCGATATCGCAGCCCAACTGCGCGAGCGTCACGATTTCCGCGGCGCGCGGCTCGATCTCGGGCGCGCGCCGATGATGCGCCTGGTCCACGCCGAGGACCCGGCCAACCAGCGCCATGTCGCGCTGCTGCTGTTCCATCACCTGATCGACGATGCCACCTCGCTGCGCTACATGGGCATCGAGGTGGACGCGCTGCTGCGTGGGCAGGCGCAGGCGCTGCCCGAGCAGGTGCCGTACCGCAACTACGTGGCCCGCACGCGCCTGGGCGCGGATCGCGCGGCGCAGGAAGCCTTCTTCCGCGAAATGCTGCAAGGTGTCGACGAGCCGACGCTGCCGTTCGGGCTGGTGGACGTGCTGAGCAGCGAGGCCGAGCTGCGCGAGGCGCGCCTGGGCGTGGCGCCGGCCGTGTCGGCGCGGCTTCGCGCGCAGGCGCGGCGCCTCGGCGTGAGCGCCGCGAGCCTGCATCACCTGGCCTGGGCGCAGGTGGTGGGCGCCGTCTCGGGCCGCGAGGACGTGGTGTTCGGCACGGTGCTGATGGGGCGCCTGCAAGGCAGCGCCGGCGCGGCGCGCTCGCTGGGCATGTTCATCAACACCTTGCCGCTGCGCGCCGAACTGGGCGCGACCGGCGCGCGTGCCGCGGTGGTGCGGATGCACCAGCGCCTGAGCGCGCTGCTCGAGCACGAGCATGCGTCGCTGTCGCTGGCGCAACGCTGCAGCGGCGTGGCGGCGCCCGCGCCGCTGTTCAGCGCGCTGCTGAACTACCGGCACGATGCCGTGCAGGCCGGCGCCGAGCAGGCCAGCGCGGATGCCTGGCGCGAGGTGACGGTGCTGGGCGGCGAGGAGCGCAGCAACTATCCGCTGATGCTGTCGGTCGACGATCGCGGCGAGGATTTCGGGCTGGCGGTGCAGGCTGTCGAGCAGGTGGACGCGGCGCGGATCTGCGCCTACATGCACACGGCGCTCGAGCAACTGGTGGAAGCCTTGGAGCAGCGGCCCGAGGCGCCGCTGCAAAGCCTCACGATCCTGCCGCCGCAGGAGCGCTCGCGCCTGCTCGATGGCTTCAACGCGACCCAGGCCGACTGGCCGGACCAGGCCACGGTCCACGCCCTGTTCGAGGCGCAGGCGCGGCGCACGCCCGAGGCGGTGGCGGCGGTGTTCGAGGGCAGGCAGCTCGGCTACCGCGAGCTCGACCAGCGCGCCGAGCGTCTGGCCCGGCAACTGGCGCGGCGCGGCGCGGGCCGCGATGCGCGCGTGGCGATCTGCGTGGGCCGCAGCCTGGAGATGGTGGTCGGGCTGCTCGGCATCCTGAAGTCGGGCGCGGCCTATGTGCCGCTCGACCCGGGTTACCCGGCCGATCGCCTGGCCTGGATGCTGGCCGACAGCGCGCCGCTGGCGGTGCTCACGCACGCGCCGACGGCCGGCGTGGCCGGCGACACCGGCGTGCCCGAGATCGCCATCGACATCGAGACGGCTCCGGATGATGCCGATGACGAAGCGCCGCCGCCGCGAGCCGAGGCGGCCGATGCCGCGTCGCTGGCCTATGTGATCTACACCTCCGGTTCCACCGGCCGGCCCAAGGGCGTGGCCATGCCGCATCGGGCGCTGGTGAACCTGCTGCACTGGCAGGCGAGCGACAGCCAGCGCCAGGGCTATCGCGGCGGCCGGACCCTGCAATTCGCGGCGCTCGGCTTCGACGTGGCGTTCCAGGAAATCTTCAGCACGCTCTGCACGGGCGCCACGCTGGAGCTGATCCCCGAATCGCTGCGCTTCGATTTCGCGCGCCTGTTCGAGCACATCCGCGCGCGCGGCATCGAGCGCATCTACCTGCCGTACATCGCCTTGCAGGGGCTGGCGGAAGCGGTGGTCGGCAGCGGGGCGGCGCTGTCGGGCTGCGCCCTGCGCGAGGTGATCACGGCCGGCGAACAGTTGCGCATCACCGACGAGATCCGCAGCTTCTTCGCTCGCCTGAGGCCGGCGCGTCTCTACAACCATTACGGGCCTTCGGAAACCCACGTGACGATCGCCTTCTCGCTGCCCGAGTCGGTCGAGGCCTGGAGCACGCTGCCGCCGATCGGCCGGCCGATCGCCAACACGCGGGTCTATCTGGTGGACGAGCAAGGCCGCCCGGTGCCGCAAGGCGTGGCCGGCGAGATCTGGATCGGCGGCGCGGGCGTGGCGCGCGCCTACCTGAACCGGCCGGATTTGACGGCCGAGCGCTTCCTCGACGATCCGTTCGGCGGCGAGCCGCGGGCGAGCGTCTATCGCACCGGCGACCTGGGCCGCTGGCTGGCCGACGGCAGCATCGAATACCTCGGCCGCAACGACCAGCAGATCAAGATCCGCGGCTTCCGTGTCGAGCCGGGCGAGATCGAGGCGAAGCTCGAGCAGCTCGAGGGCGTGAAGGACGCGGCCGTGGTGGCGCGCGAGGACGCGGCGGGCGGGCGGCGGCTGGTGGCTTACTACACGGGCGAGGCGATCGCGGCCGACGCGCTGCACGCGGCGCTGCAAGCGAGCCTGCCCGACTACATGGTGCCGGGGCGCTACATGCACCTGGCGGCGCTGCCGCTCACGCCGAACGGCAAGCTGGACCGCCGCGCGCTACCCGAGCCCGATGCGCAGGCGCTGGTGAGCCGGCGCTACGAGGCGCCGGTCGGCGAGGCCGAGCAAGCCCTGGCGGCGATCTGGCAGGACCTGCTGGGCGTGGCGCGGGTGGGCCGCCAGGATCATTTCTTCGAGCTGGGCGGCCATTCGCTGCTGGCCATGAAGCTGGTGGAGCGGATGCGCCGGGCCGGGCTCGATGCCGATATCCGCGTGCTGTTCGGCCAGCCGACGCTGGCCGCGCTGGCGGCCGCCGCGAGCGGCCGGGCCGAGGTGGCGGCGCCGGCCAACGCGATCCCGGCCGATTGCGAGCGGATCACGCCCTCGATGCTGCCGCTCGCGATGCTCACGCAGGAACAGATCGACGCGGCCGTGGCCGGCGTGCCGGGCGGCGCGCGCAACGTGCAGGACATCTATCCGCTCGCGCCGCTGCAGGAAGGCATCCTCTATCACCACGTGTCGACCAGCGAGGGCGATCCCTACCTGCTGCAGGCGCTGTTCAGCCTGCCGAGCCGCGAGCGCGTGGCGGGCTTCCTCGATGCGTTCCAGCAGGTGATCGACCGGCACGACATCCTGCGCACGCGCATCGTCTGGACCGGCCTCGACGAAGCCTTGCAGGTGGTCTGCCGGCAGGCGCCGCTGGCGGCGAGCGAACTCGTGCTGGATGCGCGGCAGGGCGATATCGGCCGGCAGTTGCAGGCGCGCTTCGATCCGCGCCATTACCGGCTCGACCTGCGGCAGGCGCCCTTGATGCGGGTCGCCTACGCGCGCGACGAGGCGAACGATCGCTGGCTGCTGGTGCTGCTGATCCACCACATGACGCTCGATCACACCGCGCTCGACGTGATGCAGCAGGAGATGCTGGCCTGCCTGGAAGGCGGCGAGGCGAGCGCGAGCCTGCCCGCGCCGCAGCCGTATCGCAACTATGTCGCCCAGACGCGCCTGGGGGTGAGCCAGGCGGCGCACGAGGCCTTCTTCCGCGAGATGCTGGCGACGGTGGACCAGCCTTGCCTGCCGTTCGGGCTGGTGGACGTGCAGGGCGACGGCCACGGCATCGAGGAAGCGCGGCGCGATGTCGATGCCGCGCTGGCCGGCCGGATCCGCGCGCAGGCGCGCCTGCTCGGCGTGAGCGCCGCGAGCCTCGCGCACCTGGCCTGGGCGCGAGTGGTCGGCGAGCTTGCCGGGCGCGAGGATGTCGTGTTCGGCACGGTGCTGCTGGGGCGCCTGCAAGGCGGCACGGGCGCGGATCGCGCGCTGGGGATGTTCATCAATACGCTGCCGCTGCGCGTCGATGTCGGCGGGCAGGGCGCCAGGGACGGCGTGCGTGCCACGCATGCGCGGCTGGCCGCGCTGCTCGGCCACGAGCATGCCTCGCTGGCGCTGGCCCAGCGTTGCAGCGGCGTGGCCGCGCCGGCGCCCTTGTTCAGCGCGCTGCTGAATTATCGTCACAGCAGCGCCGAATCGATGCAGCGTGATCGGGCAAGTGCCTCCTGGAGCGGAATCGAGGTGCTGGATGTCCTGGAGCGCACCAACTATCCGCTGTGCCTGAGCGTCGACGATCTCGGCGAAGGCTTCGTGCTGACGGTGCAGGCGGTGTCGAGCGTCGACGCGCGGCGCGTCGCGGCTTACGCGCATACGGCGCTGGAGCAGCTCGTCGATGCGCTCGAACATCGACCCGAAGCACCCCTGCATGAGCTGTCGATCCTGCCGTCGACCGAGCGCGCGCAACTGCTCGAAAGCTTCAACGCGACGGCGGCGAGCCATGCGCGGGAGGAGGCGACGCTGCATGCGTGGTTCGAGGCGCAGGTGCGCAGCACGCCGCACGCGACGGCGGTGTGCCACGAAGCGCAAACGCTGAGCTACGCCGAGCTGAACGCGCGCGCCAACCGGCTCGCGCATCGCCTGGTCGAGCAGGGCATCCGGCCCGAGGATCGCGTGGCGATCTGTGTCGAGCGCAGCCTCGACATGGTGGTGGGCCTGCTGGCGATCCTCAAGTCGGGCGCCGCCTACGTGCCGGTCGATCCCGGCTATCCGGCGCAGCGGCTCGCCTACATGCTGGAGGACAGCGCCCCGGCGGCGATCCTCGTCCACGCTGCAACGCAGGGCCTGGTGGGGCAGGCGCCCTCTCCCGTCATGAGGATCGATGCGGAGGACCTCGACGCTTATCCCGATGCGGATCCGCAGATCGCCGGGCTCGACGCGCGCAGCCTGGCCTATGTGATCTACACCTCGGGCTCGACCGGCCAGCCCAAGGGCGTGATGGTCGAGCATCGACAACTGGTCAATCACATGGCCTGGATGCAGGCCGCGTTCCCGCTCGAAGCGGGCGACGCGGTGGCGCAGAAGACGCCGTTCAGCTTCGACGCCTCGATATGGGAGTTCCACGCGCCGCTGCTGGCGGGCGGCCGGCTGGTGCTGGCCAGGCCCGATGGCCATCGCGACGTCGAGTACTTGTCGACATGGTTGCGCACGCAATCGATCCACACGCTGCAGGTGGTGCCCACGCTATTGGCGGCCCTGCTCGAGGCGAACGCGCTGGCCGGCTGCCCGGCGCTGCGGCGCGTGTTCTGCGGCGGCGAGGCGCTGTCGGCCCGGCTGGTCGAGGCCTTCCACGCCCAGGCGCCCGGGGTCACGCTGGTGAACCTCTATGGCCCGACCGAAACGACCATCGACGCGAGCAGCCATGTCCATGCGCGTGGCGAGGTGCGGGCCGGCTCGATCATCGGCCGGCCGATCGCGAATACGCGGATCTACATCCTGGATGCCCAGGGCCAGCCGGCGCCGATCGGCGTGGCCGGCGAACTGGCGATCGGCGGCGCCGGCGTGGCGCGCGGCTACTTGCATCGTGCCGAACTGACGGCCGAGCGCTTCGTGACGGACCCGTTCAGCGAGGATCCTCAGGCGCGCATGTATCGCAGCGGCGACCTGGGCCGCTGGCTCGCGGACGGCAGCATCGAATACCTCGGCCGCAACGACGATCAGGTCAAGATCCGCGGCTTCCGCATCGAGCTCGGCGAAATCGAGGCCCGGCTGGGCGCGGTGGACGGCATCAAGGACGCCGTCGTGCTGGCTCGCGAGGACGCGCCGGGCGATGCCCGTCTGGTCGGCTACTACACCGGCACGGCCTTGCCGGTCGAGACGTTGCGCGCGAGCCTGCAGGCGCAGTTGCCGGAACACATGATCCCGGCCGCCTACCTGCACCTGGAGGCGCTGCCGCTCACGCCGAACGGCAAGCTGGATCGCAAGGCGCTGCCGGCGCCGGATGCGCAGGCCTATCGGGTTCGCGCCTACGAGGCGCCCGCCAACGACGCGGAGCGCATCATCGCCGACATCTGGCAGAACCTGCTGGGCATCCCGCGCGTCGGCCGCCACGACAACTTCTTCGAGCTGGGCGGCCATTCGCTGCTGGCCGTCAGGCTGATCGAGCGCATGCGCCAGGCGGGATTGCAAGCGAACGTGCGCACCTTGTTCGGCCAGCCGAGCGTGGCATCCCTGGCGGAAACCGCCGGCGCGCGCGCCGAGATCGAGGTGCCGCCCAACGGCATCCCGGCCGATTGCGAGCGGATCACGCCCTCGATGCTGCCGTTGGTGATGCTCACGCAGGAACAGATCGATGCGGCCGTGGCCGGCGTGCCGGGCGGCGCGCGCAACGTGCAGGACATCTATCCGCTCGCGCCGCTGCAGCAGGGCATCCTGTACCACCACCTGATGGCCGAGGCCGGCGACCCGTACCTGCTGCACGCCTTGTTCGGCTTCGCCAGCCGCGAACGGCTCGACGCCTTCGTGGCCGCGCTGCAGGGCGTGATCGATCGCCACGACATCCTGCGCACCTCGATCGTTCGCGACGGCCTGGAGGAACCGCTGCAGGTGGTCCAGCGCCATGCGCGACTGAGTCAGGAGCAGATCGTCCCGGAAGCCGGCGATGTCGCCGCGCAGTTGCAGGCCCGCTTCGATCCGCGCCGGTTCCGGATCGATCTCGGCCAGGCGCCGCTGATGCGCGTGGCCTTCGCGCACGACGCGGCCAACCGGCGCTGGCTGGCGATGCTGCTGTTCCATCACATCGCCCTGGACCACATGGCGCTGGAGATCGTGCAGCAGGAAATGCAGGCGCATCTGCTGGGCGAGCAGGCGGCCTTGCCCGCGGCGCTGCCTTACCGCAACTACGTGGCCCAGGCGCGGCTCGGCGGCAACGACGCCGCGCACGAGCATTTCTTCCAGGCGATGCTGCACGACATCGACGAGCCGACGCTGCCCTTCGGCCTGGCCGACGTGCAGGGCGACGGACGCGGCGTGGCCGAATGCAGCCGGCCGGTCGAGGGCGAGCTGGTGCGGCGCTTGCGCGGCCACGCGCGCCGGCTCGGCGTGAGCGCCGCGAGCCTCGCGCACCTGGCCTGGGCGCGCGTGGTGGGGCAGTTGTCGGGGCGCGACGAGGTGGTGTTCGGCACCGTGCTGCTCGGGCGCATGCAGGGCGGCGCGGGCGCCGAGTGCACGCTGGGCATGTTCATCAACACGCTGCCGTTGCGGGTCGGCGTCGGTGCGCAGGCGGTGGAGGACGGCATCGCGCAGACGCATGCGCGGCTCGCGGCCCTGCTGGAGCACGAACACGCCTCGCTGGCGCTGGCGCAGCGCTGCAGCGGCGTGGCGGCACCGGCGCCGCTGTTCAGCGCGCTGCTGAACTATCGCCACATGGGCCCGCAAGGGCCGCTCGCGGCCGGCCACGCGGCCTGGCAGGGCATCGAGGCGCTTGGCGGGGAGGAGCGCACCAACTATCCGCTGATGCTGTCGGTCGACGATTACGGCACGGACCTGGGGCTGACGGTGCAGGCCGTCGCAAGCATCGACGCGGCACGTATCTGCGGCTACATGCAGGCCGCGCTCGAAAGCCTGGCCGACGCCATCGAGCAGGCGCCGCGAACGCCGCTCCACGCGCTCGACATCCTGCCCGCTGACGAACGCCGGCAGCTTCTGGACGGCTTCAACGACACGCACGCGCCCTATCCGCAGGACCAGACCCTGCACCGGTTGTTCGAGGCGCAGGCGGCGCGCGGCCCGAACGCCGTCGCGGTCGAGCACGAAGGCCGGCAACTGAGCTACGGCGAGCTGAACGCGCGCGCCAACCGCGTGGCGCACCGCCTGATCGCGCTCGGCGTGCAGCCGGACCAGCGCGTGGCGATCTGCGTCGAGCGCGGCATCGAGATGGTGGTCGGCCTGCTCGGCATCCTGAAGGCGGGCGCGGGCTACGTGCCGCTCGATCCGGCCTATCCGGCGCAGCGGCTGCACTACATGCTGGCCGACAGCGCGCCGGTGGCCGTGCTGGCCCAGCCGGCCACGCGCGCCCTGCTGGTCGGCGAGATGCCGGTGCTGGACCTGTCGTCGACGGATATCGCGCACGAGCCGGTCGACAACCCGGTGGTGGCCGGGCTGGACGCGCGAAGCCTGGCCTACGTGATCTACACCTCGGGCTCGACCGGCCAGCCCAAGGGCGTGATGATCGAGCATCGCAACGCGGTCAATTTCCTCCACTGGGCCCATGAGGCCTTCGACGCGCGGGAGCAGGCGCGCACGCTGTTCTCGACCTCGCTGAACTTCGACCTGGCCGTCTACGAATGCTTCGCGCCGCTTACGCGCGGCGGCCGCATCGAGGTGGTGTCGAACATCCTCGCCCTGCGCGAGCGCGAGTATGAAGTCGACCTCGTCAATACCGTGCCCTCGGCCCTGGCGAGCCTGCTCGACAGCGGCGCCCTGGGCGCATCCGTGCGCACCGTGAACGTGGCCGGCGAGGCGCTGCGGCGCGAACTGGTGGAGAAGCTGTTCGCCGAAACCGCCGTGGCGCGGCTCTGCAATCTCTACGGCCCCTCGGAGACGACCACCTATTCGACCTGGGTATCGATGCCGCGCGAGCAGGGGTTCGCCGCGCATATCGGCCGCCCGGTGGCGAACACGCAAATCCATCTGCTCGACGCGCGCGGCGCGCTCGTGCCCTTCGGCGTGGCGGGCGAGATCTGCATCGGCGGCGCCGGCGTGGCGCGCGGCTACCTGAATCGCCCCGAGCTGACGGCCGAGCGCTTCGTCGAGGATCCGTTCAGCGCGGATCCGCAGGCACGCATGTATCGCACCGGCGACCTCGGGCGCTGGCTGCCCGATGGCCAGCTCGAATACCTGGGCCGCAACGACCACCAGGTGAAGATCCGCGGCTTCCGGATCGAGCCGGGCGAGATCGAGGCGCGGCTGGCCGCCTTGCCGGGCTTGCGCGAGGCGGTGGTGCTGGCGCGCGAGGACGCGCCCGGCGAAAAACGCCTGGTGGGCTACTACACGGGCGAGCCGCGCGAAGCCGAGCTGCTGCGCGGCGCCTTGCGCGAGACCCTGCCCGAGCACATGGTGCCGGGCGCCTTCGTGCATCTCGAGGCGCTGCCGCTGACGCAGAACGGCAAGCTGGATCGCAAGGCCTTGCCCGCGCCGCTGGCCGAGGCCTTTGCGAGCAATGCCTACGCGGCACCGGCCAACGACATCGAACAGGCGCTGGCGGGGATCTGGCAGACGCTGCTCGGTGTAGAGCAGGTCGGCCGTCACGATCACTTCTTCGAACTCGGCGGGCATTCGCTGCTGGCGATCCGGCTGATCGCCCAGGTGCGCGAGCGGCTCGGCGTGGAGCTGCCGCTGTCGGTGCTGTTCACGCATGCCTCGCTCGACGCGCTGGCCGCCGCCGTCGCGAGCGCCGCGCGCAGCAACCTGCCGGCGATCGTGCCGGCGGCGCGCGGGGAGCACGGCGCGCTGCCGCTGTCCTTCGCGCAGCAGCGGCTGTGGTTCCTGGCCCAGCTCGCCGGCGGCAGCGATACCTATCACATCGCGGCCGGCCTGCGCCTGCGAGGCGCGCTCGACGTGCCGGCCTTGCAAGGCGCCCTGGACGGCATCGTCGCGCGGCACGAGGCCTTGCGGACCCGCTTCGTCGAGCAGGGCGGCCAGGCGGTGCTGCATATCGACGGCGAACATGCCGGGTTCCCGCTGCATGTCGAGGACCTCTCGACGCTTCCCGATCCGGCCGCGCGCGAGGCGGCGCTGGCCCGGCAGGTGGAGGACGAAGCCCGCGCGCCGTTCAGCCTGGAGGCGGGGCCGCTCGTGCGCGGCCGGCTGCTCAGGCTCGGCGAGGACGATCATGCGCTGCTGGTGACGATGCACCACATCGTTTCTGACGGCTGGTCGATGGGCGTGTTCACGCGCGAGCTGGCGGCGCTGTATCGCGCCGGCCGTGGCGGCGAGGCGGCGTGCCTGCCGGCGCTGCCGGTGCAGTACGCCGACTACGCGCGCTGGCAGCGCGACCGGGTCGACGAGGCGATGCTGCAAAGGCAGGGCGCCTACTGGCGCGACGCGCTGTCGGGCGCGCCGGCGCTGCTGGCCCTGCCGACCGACCGGCCG
>NZ_VWWK01000334.1:0-3354 GCF_011753035.1 Burkholderia sp. Ax-1720
CCTCTTCCACCGCGATCTCATCGAACGGGTTCATCGACATCTTCACGTTCGCGATATCGACGCCCGTTCCGTCCGACTTCACGCGAACCTTCACGTTGTAGTCGACCACTCTCTTTACCGGCACCAGGATTTTCATGCACACGCTCCAAAGTTACGAATACGACCGACGGCCATTTTATAGTGTCGCCCACCTCCGAGGCGGCAACCCGGGCCTCGCGGCCCCTCGACCGACGAGGATAACGGCATTCGGCGACACGCCGGCAATAGCGAACGATCGTTCTATTTTAAGGGAGAAAAAACCCGGACGCCAAGCCCGGGTTTTGGACCCCCGCCTCTAATCGCCGGCACGCACGATGCTCCACCGCGCGCCGATCACCACGACGCGATCACCGCGCCGCCGAATTTGCCTTCCAGATAGCGCTTCACCTCGGGCGAGCGGTAGGCGGCCACCAGCTTGGCGACCCAGGGCTTGCCCCGATCCGCCTCGCGCACCGCCAGGATGTTCACGTAAGGGCCGTCCGCGCTCTCGATCGCGATCGCGTCGCGCCTGGGCTGCAGGCCCGCTTCCATCGCGAAATTGGTGTTGATCACGGCCGCGTCGACATCGGCCAGCGAGCGCGGGATCTGCGCCGCGTCCAGTTCGACGATCTTCACGCCGGACGGATTGCCGACGATATCGAAACGCGTCGCGGCCAGCCCGGCGCCGTCGCGCAGCTTGATCACGCCCTGCTTCTGCAACAGCAGCAGAGCCCGCCCGCCATTGGTGGGATCGTTCGGAATCGCGATCCGGGCGCCCTTGGGCAGCGCCGACAGCGACGCAATCCGCTTCGAATAGATGCCCATCGGGAAGGTCACGGTATCGGCCACGCGCACGATCCGGTAGCCGCGATCCTTGACCTGCGCGGCCAGATACGGCGCGTGCTGGTAGCTGTTCGCGTTGAGGTCGCCCGCCGCCAGCGCCGCATTGGGCTGCACGTAGTCGGAGAACTCGACGATGCGGATCTCGAGCCCCTGCGCGGCGGCCACCTTCTTCACCGCCTCCATCACCTGCGCATGCGGGCCGGCCGTCACGCCGACGCGGATCGTCTCGGCCGCCGCACGCGCGGCACCGAAACCGAGCACGGCGGCAGCCAGCAGCGCGCCGGCGACAAGCTTGCGTCTTTGCATCGGGACAGGCTCCGTGATGAGGATCCCCGGCATCAAGCCAGGCGATCCGGTCGGCAAGGGCGACAGGCCGCGCGAGGGCCCGACGGGGAATCAGCAATAGCGGCGTCGACCGCCGGCCAGGGCTTCAACGCTGGTTCAGCGATGACTGAGCCGACGCACCAGCCAGTCGCCGAACGACTGCACGATCTGCACGAACACGATCAGGATCACCACCACGGTCCACATCACCTCGGGCTCGTAGCGCTGGTAGCCGTAGCGGATGCCGAGATCGCCGAGCCCGCCGCCGCCGATCGCGCCGGCCATCGCCGAGTAGCCGACCAGCGACACGAAGGTGATGGTCAGCCCCGCCACGATGCCGGGCCAGGCTTCGGGCAGCAGCACCTTGAACACGATCTGGCGGGTGGTGGCGCCCATCGCCAGCGCGGCCTCGATCAACCCGCGGTCGACCTCGCGCAGCGCGGTCTCGACCAGCCGCGCGATGAACGGCGCCGAGGCCAGCGTCAGGGGCACCACGGCGGCGGCGGTGCCGATCGACGAACCGACGATCAGGCGCGTGAACGGAATCACCGCCACCAGCAGGATGATGAAGGGGGTCGAGCGCACCGCGTTGACCAGCCCGCCCAGCGCGCGATTGACGCCGAGGTTCTGCAGCACGCCCTGGCGATCGGTCAGGTACAGCAGCACGCCGAGCGGCAGCCCGACCAGCGCGCCGACCACGCCGGAGATGCCGACCATGATCAGCGTCTCCCAGAACGACTGCACGAACATATCCAGCATTTCACTCAACATGCGACAACTCCTCGACCACCACGCCCTGCTCGCGCAGATACGCGAGCGCCTCGCCGACCTTGCCGGGCTCTCCGCCCGCCAGCACCGCCAGCGAGCCGAAGGCCTGGCCCTGGATCTCGTCGATCTGGCCATGCAGGATGTTGAAGTCCAGCTCGTAGCGGCGGATCGTCTCCGACAGGATCGGCTGGTCCACGCCGCTGCCGGTGAAGGCCAGGCGCAGCAGGTGGCCGCGGCCGCTCTTCAGGCGCTCGGCGACGCGCGCCTTCAGCGCCGGCGGCAACTCCTGCGCGATCACGTCGCCGATCAGCGCGCGCGTGACCTCGTGGTGCGGCTGCATGAAGACCTCGATCACCGGCCCGGCCTCGACCACGCGGCCGGCATCGAGCACCGCCACGCGATCGCAGACCTGCTTGATCACCTCCATCTGGTGCGTGATCAGCACGATGGTGAGACCCAGTTCACGGTTGATCCTGCGCAGCAGGTCGAGGATCGCGCGCGTCGTTTCCGGGTCGAGCGCCGAGGTCGCCTCGTCCGACAGCAGCACCTTGGGCTTGCTGGCCAGCGCCCGCGCGATGCCCACGCGCTGCTTCTGGCCGCCGCTGATCTGGGCCGGGTAGCGATCCTTCTGCGCCGTCAGCCCCACCAGCTCCAGCAGAGGCAGCACGGTCGCCTCGATCTCCGCGCGCTTCACGCCGGCCAGCTCGAGCGGCAGGGCCACGTTCTCGTAGACGGTGCGCGAGGACAGCAGGTTGAAATGCTGGAAGATCATGCCGATGTCGCGGCGCGCGGCGCGCAGATCGGCCGCCGACAACGCGGTCAGGTCGCGGCCGTCCACCACCACGTTGCCCTCGCTGGGGCGCGTGAGCAGGTTGATGGTGCGCACCAGCGTGCTCTTGCCGGCACCGCTGCGGCCGATGATGCCGAACACCTCGCCGCGGGGAATCGTCAGGTTGACGTCGTGCAGCGCCTCGACCCAGCCTTGCGGCCCGGCGAATCGCTGCGATAGGTTGCGAATTTCGATCATGTAAACAAAACGGCGGAAGCTGCGAAGCCGATCGTGTCGGGCCTCGCCGGCGGCCGCCGTCATATCCGGGAATAGCCGCGCATTTTAACGCAAGCGCCTCATTTCCCTTAATAATCGATTTCGCTGCTTTCATAACCAGGCGAAATTAGAGGTGCGTTCTCGCGCAGGCCGGTCGCGGCGCGACTATGATCCTCGGCAACCCAGAACGATTAACGGAGACACCGCCGATGAACGCGACAGCCTCTTCATCCGGGCCCGAGGCCCAGGCCGGCCGCCCGGCGCGCGCCCAGGTGCGCAGCGCCGATGGCCTCGGGCTGGTGGCCTTTCGCTGGCAGGGCTGGGCCGCGGCCGATGGCGGCCGCCAAGCGCCGCGC
>NZ_VWWK01000335.1:0-3239 GCF_011753035.1 Burkholderia sp. Ax-1720
CGGCCGCGCCTGGACCGGCGTGGCCAGGCAGGAGCGGGCGATGCGCACCGGCCGCCGCGCCTTCGTCGGCTTCGCGGTCGCGGCCGGCGCATCCTGGCTGGCGATCCGGCCGCCGCTCGGGCTGTGGCCCTCGCTCGGCGAGCTGAGCTCGAACTACCGGACTGGCACCGGCGAGCAGCGGCAGATCGCGCTGTCCTCGCGCGTGACGGTCGAGATGAACACGCAGACGCGGCTCGACATGATCGGCTCGGCCGACGCGCAGGGTTTCGAACTGATTGCCGGCGAGACCGAGATCGATGCGGCGGCCCCCGTGCCGGGCCGCGTCGACCCGGTGCGGCCGGTGACCGTGCTGGCCGGCCGGGGCCGCATCGATGCGGCCGTGGCGCGCTTCAACGTGCGCCGGATCGACACGCAGGTCTGCCTGACCTGCCTGTCGGGCAGCCTCACGCTCGACCACCCGGGCGGCCGGCGCACGCTGGGCGCCGACCAGCAGGTGGTCTACGACGATCGCCGGGTCGATGCCGTGGCGCGCGTCGATACCGGGCCGGTGACGGCCTGGCGGCGCGGCGTGCTGGTGTTCAACGACGTGCCGCTGTCCGACGTGGTCGCGCAGATCAACCGCTATCGTCCCGGCAAGGTGATCCTGCGCAATGCCGCGCTCGGCGAGAATCGCATGCAGGCACAGTTCCCGATCGCGCGCGTCGACAGCGTGATCGACCTGCTCGGGCGCCTTTACGGCGCGCACATCACGCGCCTGCCCGGCAATATCGTGCTGGTGACCTGAAGCCGCGGCGCCCGCCTGGGTGTCGCGCCGCGCTGTCCCGTGCCGGGACGGCGAGTGCCCGGCATGTTCCTGCCTCACCTGCCTGCCCGTCGAGGGCGCTCGCGGCGGCGGCCCATTCCTGCCCATTCATATTGTTTTGTCCGCTCCCGGCGATTTCGCTGCGGGTTCGGTGCGTCTCGATCCGACTAGATGAAGGAGAGGCGCTGTCCCGTGGCCGTGGCGAACGTGGCCCGGCGAGACGTCCCGTCCATCCGGCGCGCGAGCGGCAGGCCGCGCCGGGCCGAAGGCGGGCGCACGCGACGGCGGACCATGAACTGCGGGGGACAGCAGGATGACGATCGTGTCGGGGGCGGACGGGCTGGGCGGCGCGGAACCGGTGACCGACGAGGTCATCCAGGAGGGCGCGATCCGCTGGCTCCTGTGGCTGCGGGTGGACCACGGTGCCGAACGCGAGTTCGCCGCCTGCGAGCGCTGGTGCGCGCAGAGCGACGCCCACGCGGAGGCGATGCACGAGGTGCTGTGGTTGTGGGCGGCGCTGCGGATGATCGGCGTGAGCGATCTGCATTGAGGCGGGCAGGCCCGCGCGACGATGGCTCAGAGATCGTCGGGCGTCAGCGTGATGCGCTTGCCGCCCGGGGCGCTCCTTTGCGTGCGCTGCTCGATCGCGCGCAGCAGACGCTGGCGGCCGAGCTCGAACGCCAGCAGCAACTGCTGCGGGCTGGCGTCCGCCGCACCGAGGCCCAGGCGCAGCGTTTCGGCCGGCAGGGCATAGGCGGCATAACCCCAGCCGGGGGCGTAGGCGGAAAACCGGATCGAGGCGTTACCGGTAACGATCGGTGCGGTCAGGTGAAGGCGGTTGGGCGTCATCGCAGGGTCCGTTCGTTGATACGTCGAGGTCGCCGCGATTGTGGCATATGAGGTCGTGCGGCGATACCGGTTCGCCGGAAGTTTCGCGCCCCGGCCTGTCGCGCCAGCGGGCCGGGGCGGGCGCCGAAAAGAAAATCTGCGGGTTAGGCGAGCCCGCTACGACCTAGTAAACGAGGGCTGTGCAGCGGCGAACCGAGGTTCCGAGGGGGACACGACCGAATCGCCGCGTATGGCAGGGGCCGCCAAAGTCGGGAGACAACATGACATCGATGCGGTCAGTTCGGCACCGGGCCGTCGTCGCGCGCACTGGCGCGCGCGGCGGCCCAGGCGGCGTCGTGCGGGTCGTCGGCGCTCCGGTAGGGTTCGAGCAGGAAGGGGCAGCGCTCGGCGAACGGCGCCGACGCCTGCAGCGCCACGATATGGTTGATCATCCAATGCAGCAGTTCGCCGCCGTGCCGGACCTGGTCGTGCCGCCAGTCGGGCATGTCCGCGAACAAGGCCGAGAACGCCTGCCAGCGCGACGGGCGATCGTTGTCGCCGGGCCGGAAGTAGGTGGCGAGGCTGACGTCGTCGTGTTCGGTCAGCGCGCCGACGAACAGGCCGTGCGGGGTCGGCACCGCGAGCTGCTTCCACTGCTCGGCCCGCGCCAGGCCGCGTACCACGCGCGCCAGCACGAACGCGATGCGCGTCTCGTGCTGGATCGCCGCGAGCGAGGTGGCGCCGTTGCGCTGCATGCAGCGCGCGACCGCGTGGGGGCGGATCGCCGTCGACGCGAAGCTGCGCAGCGTCAGGTCGGGGACCGTCAGGTGCAATTCGAATTCACGCAGGCCGTGCTCGGCGCTCATCGTCGCGAAATTGACGAACAGGCCCTCGTGCGCGCCGAGCGGGCCCACATAGGGCTCGAGGCCGAGCCGCGCGAGGCGCGGCGCGATCTGCCGCGCCAGCAGCCGCATCAGGTTGCGGCGGTTGCGCTCGCCGGAGAAGGTGTCGAGCGCGCGCGTGATCACGTCGCTGATCTCCCAGCGCCGCTCCTCCGCGACCAGCCGCGGCGAACCACTCAGATCGAATCGGGCGCGGCCGTGAGCCACGCGGGGGTCTACGTACATGCGGGAATCTCGTGCGTGATCGGCCTGCGCTGCAACCCGGCATCGCGAATCGTCGCGACGTCCCCGATGCTCATGCGCCCGACGCGGCGCGTCAAGTCCGATGCGCCGCGCGGCTCGCGGGTTCCGTGCCGCGCGGCGCTCCCATCCTACAAGGCAGAGGTGATCAGGTGATACGCACGGTGTTGGAACGCTTTGTCGAACACAGCCCGATGGCGATCATGGCGCGGCTGGTGATGCAGTGCGCGATCGATGACCAATGGCTGGACGCCGCCGACCTGGACGAGGACGCGGAGCGCGAACCCTTGCGCGAGGCGCTGCTCGCCTGCGTGGCCGACGCGGTGGTCGCGATCGGCGAGGGGCTGCGGCCCGGCGCGCGAGCGGTCATGGCGGCGCGCTTCGGGCCGTCCGTGACGGCCCTGCACGACCGCATGAGCCGGCTGCGCGCGGGCTGGGGACGCGCGCTGGTACGCGACGGCACCGCG
>NZ_VWWK01000336.1:0-3210 GCF_011753035.1 Burkholderia sp. Ax-1720
CAGACCACGCTGGTGCGCAGCCGGGTGCGCGCGCCGAATGCGCCGACCCAGCCCGACAAGGTGCCGACCAGGCCGGCATCGAGCGCGGGCGCGGCTTCGTCGAGCGCGCGGCGGTACGAATCGAAGGCGGCGTCGAGCGCCTGCTGGGCCAGCGCGAGCGCGCGCCGGCAGCCTTCGGGCGCCTGCTCGGGCAGCCAGGTGTCGAGATTGGCGAAAGCGAAGCGCAGGCCGGTGAGATCGGCGCCGAGGCCGTCGTGCAGCTCGCGGGCGAGCCGGCGGCGGGCGGTTTCGTCGGCGGCGGCGAGTTCGGCCGCGAGTTCGGCCGAAAAGGCGGCCAGCCGGGCATCCGGGGCGCGAGGAACGGGCGACGGCGAGTTGGCGGCTGCGGCGGGAATCACGGCGAGGGCAATGGCGGAGCGTGCCGGGGCGGGGCCCGGCTCGGGCAGGGCGCTCGCTGAGGCGGCTGCGATACGCGGCATGTCCATGACGTTCCTTCCGGCGAGAACAGGTTCGATCGGCGACGACCTCGGTGGAGGCCCGATCGGGTAACAAAAGTTACATTCAGTAATACGTGCTTTGACCCTTGGCAAGTATGTCAAGAAGTGTCAAGACGCGGCGAATCATAACTCAGAATAAATGGGAAAGGCGCGCCGGGCGGGGATCGCTCCGGGTAAACAGATCAAAATCCTGACGCCCGTGTCGGAAATATCCGACAGGCAAGCTCGTCTGATTCGACAGATTTTTGTTCGCTCGCCCGTAGGACGAATCGCAAGGGTTTGTAACTGACCGCCGAAAATGTAACTAAACCATATGACGCGGGCATAAAAAAACCGGAGCGCGAGGCTCCGGTTCTTGCCGAGGGCGCGAGGCCGCCGGGGATCAGTCGACGAAGGCGCGTTCGATCACGTAGTGGCCCGGCGCGCTGTTCTTGCCTTCCACCAGGCCGGCCTGCTTGAGCAGCTCGGTGGTGTCCTTGAGCATGGCGGTGCTGCCGCACAGCATCACGCGGTCGTTCTCGGGCGAGAACGGCGGCACCTCGAGGTCGGTGAACAGCTTGCCGGTGGCGATCAGGTCGGTGATGCGGCCCTCGTTGTCGAAGGCTTCGCGCGTGACCGTCGGGTAATAGACCAGCTTTTCCTTGATGATGTCGCCCAGGTACTCGTGACCCGGCAGGTCGTGCTTGATGAAGTCCATGTAGGCCAGCTCGCCCTTCAGGCGGCAGGTATGGGTCAGCACGATCTTGTCGAAGCGGTCGTAGATGTCCGGGTCGCGGATGATCGACATGAAGGGCGCCAGGCCCGTGCCGGTCGACAGCAGCCACAGCGTCTTGCCGGGCAGCAGGTTGTCGGCGACCAGGGTGCCGGTGGGCTTCTTGCCGATCAGGACCGGGTCGCCCACCTTCAGGTGCTGCAGACGCGAGGTGAGCGGGCCGTCCTGCACCTTGATGCTGAAGAACTCGAGGTGTTCCTCGTAGTTCGGGCTGACGATCGAGTAGGCGCGCGCGAGCGGCTTGCCCTCGACCTCGAGGCCGACCATGGTGAATTCACCATTGTTGAAGCGCAGGCCTTGGTCGCGGGTGCAGGTGAAGCTGAACAGCGTATCGGTCCAGTGGTGGACGGACAGGACGGTAGCGGTATCGAATTTGCTCATGGAATACGGATACGAGACGGAAACCGAGGGCACCGGCCCGATCCGCAGACCGGCCGATGGCGGGCGCGTCACTCTCGAAAAGTGCACGCCTACCCGTTAACAGACGTTTGGAGAACCCCGTATTTTACCCTGCCTGGGCGCCGCGCGCGCTTGACCCCGGTGGGCGCGCGGAAATCCGCCCCGGGAAACGGGGCGGGAGCTTTCGGATTCCTGCCCATTGCCGAAGCGCGGCGCTTCAGTCCAGGCGCAGCCGCGCGATATAGGGCAGGTGGTCGGACAGCCAGGCGGTGTCGTCGGTCGGCGCCTGCCACTCCAGCGGGGTCAGGCCGCGCACGAACATCTTGTCGAGCGCCAGCGCCGGCGAGAAGGCCGGGAAGGTGCGTCCCGATTCGCCGAGCAGGGTGGCGACCTCGGACAGGCCGATCTCGCCGAACAGCGGCACCGAATCGTTGCGCCAGTCGTTGAAGTCGCCGGCCAGCACCAGCGGGCCGTCCTGGGCGTGATGCTCGATCCAGTGCGCGATCCAGGTCATCTGGCGCAGCCGCGCGGCGCGCGTGAGCGCCAGGTGGGCGCAGAGCAGGGTGATCGGCGCGGCGCCGGCCAGGGTGGCGCGCGCCACCAGCAGGCCGCGCCGCTCGAAGCGATGCGCGGAGATGTCCCAGCGCCCGCCCAGGTCGAGCGGATGCGGCGAGAGGATCGCGTTGCCGTGCCGCCAGGACGGCTTGAACACATTGGGGCCGAGCGCGATCTGCCAATCCAGCGCGCGGGCGATCTCGGTGGCCTGGCAATGCCAGATGTCGTCGACCGGATCCTCCATCGGCGCGCCGAAGCCCGAGGCCAGCATCGGCCGCGGCATGCGCTTGGCCATCGCCTCCTGCAGGAAGTAGATGTCGGCGTGGGTCGATTCGACCCAGCGCCGCATCGCATTCCAGGCGGTGAAGCCGAGCGGCGAGCGGCCCTTGTGCAGGTTCCAGCTGACCGCGGTGATCTCGTTCGGGGCCGCCTGCGGGGCGGCGAACGGCAGGGCCTGGGGCGCGTGCATGTATCAGCCCTGCACCACGTGGGCGCGGACCTGGTAGAGCAGGCGCGCCTTCTTGTCGGCCGGCGCCCAGTCGGTCCAGCTCTCGGCATGGACCGCCAGGCCCGGGTGGCTGGCCGAGATCTGGCGCGGCGCGAGCGAGCAGCCGTCGCCGTCGTCCAGGGTTTCCTGCGCGTCGATCTGCAGCGTGACCGTGTCGCCCTCGACATAGAGCGGCGCGACCGTCACGGTGCGCGAGCGCCGCGGCTTGACCGCCGCCACCATCGAGGCTTCCTTGCCGGCGCAGGCCGCGCCCAGCGTGACGGGATAGTCGTGCGTATCGGTGCGCGACTGGCCGACCGTGGTGGTCTGGTGGAAGGTGTCGACGGTCTGGCCGTCGTGCAGCACGCGGATCTCCCAGTCGATCGACTGCGGCGCGGCCGGCGTCGAGGCCTGCGCCCGCGCGGCGAGCGGCGATGGTCTGCTTCAGGTAGAGGTCCGGGTCGGCCTCGATCAGCGTTTCCGGGAACGGCGCCGGGCGC
>NZ_VWWK01000337.1:0-3180 GCF_011753035.1 Burkholderia sp. Ax-1720
CGAGATGCTGCATGCGCGCTTCGACGAGCGCCAGGGCGCGCCCTGGCTGGTGATCGACGACACGCTGCGCGCCGGCTGGGAGGAGGCGGGCTTCGCCTCGCCCGAGGCGCCGGCCTGCACGGCCTGGCTGCGCGAGGGCGGCGCCATGCCGTTCGACCTGCAGCACGGGCCCTTGCTGCGCGCGCGGCTGGCGCGCGTCGGCGGCGATACGCATGTGTTCCAGCTCACGCTGCATCACATCGCCACCGACGGCTGGTCGATGAACCTGCTGGTCGACGAGCTGGGCGCCGCCTACGAGGCCGCCGTGCGCGGCGACGCCGGCGCCTATGCGCCCGCGCTGCCGGTGCAGTACACCGACTACGCGGTCTGGCAGCACGAATCGCTCGACGCGGGCGTGCTGGAGGCGCAGCTCGACTACTGGCGCGACACGCTCGGCGACGAGCAGCCGGTGCTGGAGCTGCCCGCCGACCGGCCGCGGCCGGCCCGGCGCGACGGCCTCGGCGGCCAGGTCGGCGCGGAGCTGGACCGGGCGCTGGCCGACGCCTTGCAGACCTATGCGCGCCACCACGACGCGACCCTGTTCATGACCCTGCTGGCGGCCTTCCACGCGCTGCTGCATCGTTACGGCGGGCAGCGCGACATCCGCGTCGGGATCCCGCTGGGCGGGCGCGAGCGGATCGAGATCGAGCCGCTGATCGGCTTCTTCGTCAACACGGCGGTGATCCGTGCCGAGCTGTCGGGCGCGCTGCCGTTCGAGGCGCTGCTGGCCCAGGTCCGGCAGCGCGTGCTCGACGCGCAGGCCAACCAGGACGTGCCGTTCGCGCGCATCGTCGACGCCCTGCAGCCGCAGCGCGTGGCGAGCCAGACGCCGCTGTTCCAGGCGATGTTCAACTACGATGTGCAGCAGGGCGCCACCGAGCGGCGCGTGGCCGACACGCTGCGCCTGAGCCCGTTCGGCAGCCAGCGCACCGCCGCGCAGTTCGACCTCACGCTGGGCGTGTCGGTGGGCGAGCGCATCGGGCTGTCCTTCGGTTACGCGGCCGACCTGTTCGACCGGGAGACGGTCGAGCGCCTGCTCGACGACTACCGTGCGCTGCTGCGGCAGATCGTGGCCGGCAGCGTCGGCGGCGGCCCGCGCCTGCGCGAGCTGGCGCTGGTGGCGCGGCCGGTGGCGAGCCGCGGCAGCTTCGAGGCGCAGCCCTTCGCGGCCGCGCACGAACGGATCGCCGCGCAGGCGCGCCGTTCGCCGGAGGTGATCGCGCTGCGCTGCGAGGGCGAGACGCTGAGCTATCGCGAACTCGACGAGCGCGCCACCCGCCTGGCGCGGCGGCTGCGCGCCGAGGGGATCGGCGCCGAGGCGCTGGTGGGCGTGTGCACCTCGCGGTCCGGCGCGATGCTGGTGGCCGTGCTCGCGGTGCTGAAGGCCGGCGCGGCCTATGTGCCGCTCGACCCGGCGTATCCCGATGCGCACCTGGCCGGCATGATCGAGGACGCCGCGCTGGCCTGCACCCTGGTGGACGCTGCCGGCCGCGAGCGGCTCGCCGCGCTCGGCACGGCGCATCGGCAGATCGAGATCGACGCGGCTGCCACGCAGTCGCCGGCCGACGCCGATCCGCAGGCCGCGCTCGACCTGCCGCCGGTCGATCCGGCCCGGCTCGCCTACGTGATCTACACCTCGGGCTCGACCGGCCGGCCGAAGGGCGTCGGCGTCTCGCACGGGGCGCTGGCGCGTTTCCTCGACAGCCTGCGTTCGCGCCTGGCGTTGAGCCCCGACGATGTCTGGCTGGCGGTCACCACGCTGTCCTTCGACATCGCCGCGCTGGAGCTGTACCTGCCGCTGGCCTGCGGCGCGCGCATCGAGCTGGCGACGCGCGAGACCGTGGTCGACGGCCCGAAGCTGGCGGCGCTGGCCGACACCTCCGGCGCCACCATCATGCAGGCCACGCCGATGGGCTGGCGGGTGCTGCTCGACGGCGGCTGGCAGGGCCGGCGCGGGCGCTTCACGGCGCTGAGCGGCGGCGAGGCGCTGCCGCCCGACCTGGCCGAGGCGCTGCATGCGCGCGGCGTGACGCTGTGGAACCTGTACGGGCCGACCGAGACCACCATCTGGTCGAGCGCCGCGCGGCTCGAGGCCGGCGCGCCGATCACGCTGGGCGCGCCGCTGGAGCACACCACGCTGCAGGTGCTCGACGAGAGCGGCCAGCCGGTACCGGACAACGGCATCGGCGAGCTCTGCATCGGCGGCGCGAACCTCGCGCGCGGCTACCTCGGCCGCCCGGGACTGAGCGCCGAGCGCTTCATTCCCGATCCGCACGGCGCGCCGGGCGCGCGCCTGTATCGCACCGGCGATCTGTGCCGGGTGCGCCGCGACGGCCGGCTCGAATACCTGGGCCGCGCCGACCAGCAGGTCAAGCTGCGCGGCTTCCGCATCGAGCTGGGCGCGACCGAGGCGGCGCTGCGCGGCATCGAGGGCGTGAGCGGCGCGGCCTGCCGGATCGTCGGCGAGGGCAGCGCGCGGCGGCTGGTGGCCTACGTGACCGGCGAGGCCGATGTCACCGGCCTGCGCGCGCAACTGGCCGAGCAACTGCCGATGCAGCAGGTGCCCGCGCAGATCGTGCGGCTCGAGGCGCTGCCGCTGACCTCGAACGGCAAGCTCAATCGCAATGCGCTGCCGGACGTCGCCGCGCATGACGAGGACAGCTATGTCGCCCCCGGCACGCCGACCGAGGCGCTGGTCTGCGAGACCTGGGCCGAGGTGCTGGCGCTGCCGCGGGTCGGCATCGACGACGACTTCTTCGGGCTGGGCGGCCATTCGCTGGCGGCCGTGCGGGTCGCCGCGCGGCTGGGCGAGCGGCTCGGCCGGCAGGTCGAGCTGGCGCTGCTGTTCGCGCATCCGCGCGCGGCCGACCTGGCGGCGCGGCTCGATCGCGAGGGCGGTGCGAGCGATGCCGGCGGCGGCTCGGCGCTCGACGCGATGCAGGGGCTGCTCGATTCGCTGTAAGCACGCAAAGCCCGATCGAGGGCTAGCGATGCGCGGCGGCCGCCGGGGCGACCCGGCCAGGCCGCCGCGCATCCCCGGTCCGGCGCCTCGCGAAAGGGGCGCCGGCCGACAGACTGGAAATCAATGACGTGACGGACAACAACTCTCCCGCCCGGCCCGACGCGCTGCCGCTCGCGACA
>NZ_VWWK01000338.1:0-3121 GCF_011753035.1 Burkholderia sp. Ax-1720
CGGCATGCGCGAAGGCGGCCGTGGTGCCGCCCTCGATCAGCGCGGCCAGCCGCTCGCGCTGCGCCGCGTCGCCGCCCGCCGCGATCGCGCGGCCGGCCATCAGCGCGCCGAGGAAGGGCTCGACCACCAGGCCGCGCCCGAGGCTCTCGAACACCACGGCGAGATCGAACCCGGCGCCGCCGAAACCGCCATCGGCTTCCTCGAACAGCGCGCCGATCACGCCCAGCTCGGCGAAGCGGCGCCAAAGCTCGGCGTCGTAACCCGCCTCGGAGCGCGCGATGCGCTCGCGCACCGGAAAACCATAACGTTCGTCGATGAAGCGGTTCAGCGAATCGGCCAGCATCCGGCGATCGTCGCTCAGCTTGAAATCCATGGGGCCTCCGTCTGCGTCACAGACCAACGATCGTCTTGGCGACGATGTTCTTCTGGATCTCGTTCGAGCCGCCGTAGATCGACAGCTTGCGGTTGTTGAAATACTGCGCGGCCGCGCTGGCCGCCTCGGCCGGGCCGATCGGCTCGTCCTCGTGCCTGCCCTCGCGATCCGCCTCGAAGGCCTCGTCGACGAAGGGCATCGCATAGGGGCCCATCGCGCGCCGCATCAGCGAGGAGATCTCCTGGCGGATCTCGGTGCCGCGGATCTTCAGCATCGAGCTTTCCGCGCCCGGCGCGCCGCCGCCCGCCACCGCCGCCAGCACGCGCAGGTTGGTGGTCTTCATGTTCTCAAGCTCGATCTCGACGCGCGCCAGGCGCGCGGCGAACAACGGGTCCTCGGCCAGCGGCCGGCCGTTCTTCAGGAGCCGCCCGGCCACCGCGCGCAGCCGCTCCAGCGCAGCCACCGAGAAGCCGATCCCGGCGATGTTGGTGCGCTCGTAGGTCAGCAGGTACTTCGCGTAGGTCCAGCCGCGGTTCTCCTCGCCCACCAGGTTCTCCACCGGCACGCGCACGTCGGTGAAGAACACCTCGTTGACCTCGTGCTCGCCGTCGAGCAGCACGATCGGCCGCACCTCGACGCCCGGCGTGTCCATGTCGACCAGCAGGAAGCTGATGCCCTCCTGCTTGCGCACGTCGGTGGCGGTGCGCACCAGGCAGAAGATCATGTTCGCGTAGTGGCCGAGCGTGGTCCAGGTCTTCTGGCCGTTGACCACGTAGTGATCGCCGTCGCGCACGGCGCTGGTGCGCACCGAGGCCAGGTCGGAGCCGGCGCCCGGTTCCGAGTAACCCTGGCACCACCAGTCCGAGCCGTCGAGGATGCGCGGCAGCCAGTGGCGCTTCTGCGCCTGGCTGCCGTACTTGATCAGCACCGGGCCGAGCATGTTCACGCCGAACGGCACGATGCGCGGCGCGCCGGCGATCGCGCATTCGTTGTCGAACAGGAATTTCTGCGCGACGCTCCAGCCCGGGCCGCCATGCTCCTTCGGCCAGTGGCTCGCCAGCCAGCCCCTGGCGTGCAGGATCGCGTGCCAGCGCTGCATGTCCTCGCGCGTGAGGTGCAGGCCGCCCCTGACCTTGCGCGACAGCTCGGGCGGCAACTGCTCGGCGAGGAAGCGCTGCACCTCGGCGCGGAACGCTTCTTCTTCGGGAGTGAAATCGAGGTTCATCGTATCGGCTCCGGTCGAGACGAAAGGGTTGACGGGATGGGGCGTCGCGCTCAGCGCGCCGGGTTCAGGCTCGCGAAGCTCGCGCCGCGCCCGGCCAGCTCGACCAGCAGCGGCGCCGGGCGCCAGAACACCGGGTCCTCCTCGGCGTAGCGGCGGATCTCGGCCAGCACCTCGGCCAGGCCCAGCGTGTCCGCGTAGTGGAGCGGGCCGCCGCGATGGCGCGGGAAGCCGTAGCCGTGCACCAGCACCACGTCGATATCGAGCGGACGCAGGGCGATGCCCTCCTCCAGCACCTTGGCGGCCTCGTTGATCATCGCGGCCAGGTAGCGGCGCACGATCGCCTCGTCGCTGAACTCGCGCGGCGCGATGCCCTTGGCCGCGCGCTCGGCGGCGATGATCGCCTCCACCTCGGCATCGGGCTCGCCCACGCGCGCGCCTTCCGGGTAGCGATAGAAACCGCGCTGGGTCTTCTGCCCGAACCAGCCGCGCTCGCAGAGGCGATCGGCGATCGCCACGTAGCGCAGCGCCGGATCGCGCGTGGCCGCGCGGCGCTTGCGGGTGGCCCAGCCGATGTCGCCGCCGGCCAGGTCGATCACCTGGTACGGGCCCATCGGGAAGCCGAAACCGCGGATCGCGCGGTCGATCTGGTAGGGCGAGGCGCCATCCTCCATCAGGTAATCGGCGGCGGCGCGGTAGACCGCGAGCAGCCGGTTGCCGATGAACCCGTCGCAGACGCCCGCGCGCACCGCCACCTTGCGCAGCCGCTTGGCGAACGCGAAGGCGGTGGCCACCACCTCGGGCGCGACCTGCGCCGGCACCACGATCTCGAGCAGCTTCATCAGGTTGGCCGGCGAGAAGAAGTGCAGGCCGATCACGTCGGCGGCGCGCTCGCCCGCGCTGGCGGCGATCGCGTCGATGTCGAGATAGGAGGTGTTGGTGGCGAGCACCGCGCCCGGCTTGGCGACCTGCGCCAGTTCCTCGAACACGGCCTGCTTGACGGCCAGGTCCTCGAACACCGCCTCGATCACCAGGTCGACCTCGGCCAGCGCGTCGTAGACGGTGCTGCCGGCCAGCCGCGCCATGCGCTCGTCGCGCGCCGCATCCGACAGGCGGCCCTTGGCGACCAGCGCGTCATACACCTTGGCGATGCGCGCGCGGCCCTGCGCGAGCGCGGTATCGTCGCGCTCGACCAGGATCACGGGCAAGCCCGCGTCGAGCACCGCCACCGCGATGCCGGCGCCCATCGTGCCGCCGCCGATCACGCCGACGCGCGCGATCTCGCGCGGTTTCGCCCCGCTCGCCCCGGGCACCCGGGCCGCCTCGCGCTCGGCGAAGAAGGCGTGGATCAGGCCGGCGCGCTGCGGGCTGTCCAGGCATTCGACGAACAGTTCGCGCTCGCGCTTCATGCCCTCGTCGAAGGGCAGCGCGAGCGCGGCCTCGACCGCCTCGACGATGCGCTGCGGCGAGAACAGCCCGCGCGAGCGCTTGGCCACCTCGGCGCGCGCGGCGTCGATGGCCGCCTG
>NZ_VWWK01000339.1:0-3111 GCF_011753035.1 Burkholderia sp. Ax-1720
GATGCCCGGGGCCGCGAGGCGCGCGCCAGGGCCGAGGGCGGCGAAGCCCGCCCCCCGCGCGAACAGCGCGAGCCGCGCGCCGCGCGTGCGCCGGTGACGCCCAACCCGATCCCGCCGATCAGCTTCCCCGAAAGCCTGCCCGTCTCGGGCAAGCGCGAGGAGATCGCGCGCGCGATTGCCGCCAACCAGGTGGTGATCGTCTGCGGCGAGACCGGTTCGGGCAAGACCACCCAGTTGCCGAAGATCTGTCTCGAGCTCGGCCGCGGGCTCGGCGCCGGCGGCAAGGGCCTCATCGGCCACACCCAGCCGCGCCGGCTGGCCGCCTCGTCCACCGGCCGCCGCATCGCCGAGGAACTCGGCACGCCGTTCGGCGAAGTGGTCGGCTACAAGGTACGTTTTACCGACAATCTCGCGCCCGGCGCCTCGGTCAAGCTGATGACGGACGGCATCCTGCTGGCCGAGACGCAGACCGATCCGCTGTTGCGCGCCTATGACACGCTGATCATCGACGAGGCGCACGAGCGCAGCCTCAACATCGACTTCCTGCTCGGCTACCTGAAGCAGATCCTGCCCAAGCGCCCCGACCTGAAGCTGATCGTGACCTCGGCGACCATCGACGCGGAGCGTTTCGCGCGCCATTTCGGCAGCGAGGAGAAGCCGGCGCCGGTGTTCGAGGTCAGCGGCCGCCTGTATCCGGTCGAGATGCGCTACCGGCCGATCGCCGACGATCGCCCGGCCGCGATCCGCAACGCCGAGGGCGCCGCCTCCGGGCGCGACCGCCAGAAGAGCGCGCGCGAGGCCGAGCGCGACCTGATGGACGGCATCGTCGACGCGGTCGACGAGCTGTGCCGCGAGGGCCCCGGCGACGTGCTGGTGTTCCTGCCCGGCGAGCGCGAGATCCGCGAGGCGGCCGAGGCGCTGCGCAAGCACCATCCGCCGCATACCGAGATCCTGCCGCTGTTCGCGCGGCTCTCGGCGGGCGACCAGGAACGCGTGTTCAAGGCCTCGAACGCGCGCCGCATCGTGCTGGCCACCAACGTGGCCGAAACCTCGCTGACCGTGCCGGGCATCCGCTACGTGGTGGACACGGGGCTGGCGCGCGTCAAGCGCTATTCCTATCGCAACAAGGTCGAGCAGCTCCAGGTGGAGTCGATCTCGCAGGCGGCCGCCAACCAGCGTGCCGGCCGTTGCGGCCGCGTGGCCGACGGCATCTGCATCCGCCTCTACGAAGAGGCCGACTACCTGGCGCGTGCGCGCTTCACCGATCCGGAAATCCTGCGCTCCTCGCTGGCGGCCGTGATCCTGCGCATGAAGTCGCTGCACCTGAGCTCGATCGAGTCCTTTCCCTTCATCGAGCCGCCGCCGGGCCGCGCGATCGCCGACGGTTACCAGTTGCTCAACGAGCTCGGCGCGGTCGACGACGACAACGCGCTGACCCCGCTCGGCCGCGAGCTGGCGGGGCTGCCGCTCGATCCGCGGGTGGGCCGCATGATCCTGGCCGCGCGCGACCAGCAGGCGCTGCGCGAAGTGCTGATCATCGCCAGCGCGCTGTCGGTGCAGGACCCGCGCGACCGGCCGATCGAGGCCCAGGAGCAGGCCGACCAGGCGCACCGCAAGTTCGCCGACGAGCGCTCCGAATTCCTGCAATGGCTGCGGATCTGGAGCTGGTTCGAGGAGGCGGTGGCGCACAAGAAGTCGAACCGGCAACTGGTGGACGCCTGCCGCGCCAACTTCCTCTCGCACCTGCGGCTGCGCGAGTGGCGCGACGTCCACAGCCAGTTGCTGACGGTGGTGCGCGAGCACGGCTGGCGCCTGAACGAGGTCGAGGCGACCTTCGAGCAGGTGCATCTGTCCTTGCTCACGGGCCTGCTGGGCAATATCGGCATGAAGGCCGACGACGAGCCGCACTACCTGGGCGCGCGCGGCATCAAGTTCCATCTGTGGCCGGGCTCGGCCCTGGTCAAGAAGGCCGGGCGCTGGGTGATGGCCGCCGAGCTGGTGGAGACCAGCCGCCTCTATGCGCGTTGCCTCGCGAAAATCGAGCCCGAATGGGTCGAGAAGATCGGCGCGCACCTGCTCAAGACCTCGCTCTCGGAGCCGCACTGGGAGAAGAAGCCGGCCCAGGTGAGCGCCTACGAGCGCGGCACGCTGTATGGCCTGATCATCTACAACCGCCGCCGCGTGGCGTTCGGCCGGCAGGATCCGCGGCGCGCGCGCGAGCTGTTCATTCGCGGCGCGCTGGTGGACGGCGAGTTCGACACCAAGCTCGCCTTCTTCGCCCACAACCGCAAGCTGCTGGCCGATATCGAGCAGCTCGAGCACAAGTCGCGCCGCCAGGACGTGCTGGTCGACGACGAGCTGATCCACGGCTTCTACGACCAGGCGATCCCCGAAGGCATCCACACCGGCGCGGCGTTCGAGCGCTGGTATCGCGACGAGCTAAAGAAGAGCGGCCAGCCCGAGGACAAGCTGCGCCTGCTGTACCTGTCGCGCGACGACCTGATGCGCCACGAGGCGGCCGGCGTGACCACCGACCTATTCCCGAAGCGGCTGACCATGGCCGGCGTCGAGATGGGCCTGAGCTATCACTTCGAGCCCGGCTCGCCGCGCGACGGCGTGACCCTGCAGGTGCCGCTCTACGCCCTGAACCAGGTGGACGCGCGCCGCGCCGAGTGGCTGGTGCCGGGCATGCTCAAGGAGAAGGTGCAGTTGCTGCTGAAGTCGCTGCCGCAGAAGCTGCGCCGCCACTGCGTGCCGCTGCCCGAGTTCGCGGCCGGTTTCGTCGAGCGCGCGGGCGGCGAGCGCTTCGGCGCCGGCGCGCTGCTCGACGTGCTGATCGGCGATATCCGCAACCAGACGCAGATCGCCATGAAATCCTCGGATTTCAAGCTGGAAACGCTGGCCGCCCACCTGTTCATGAACTTCAAGGTGATCGACGAGCATGGGCGGCAGCTCGGCATGGGCCGCAACCTGGCCCAGTTGCGCGGCGAACTCGGCGCGCAGGCGCAGCAGCACTTCCAGAAGATCGCCGCGGCGGCCACGCTGGCGCCGGCCGGGGAATCGGCCGAGGGCGCCGAGCTGCGGCCGGCGCCGGCCGCGGCCGGTACCGGC
>NZ_VWWK01000340.1:0-3034 GCF_011753035.1 Burkholderia sp. Ax-1720
CGGCGAGCGCCGCGGCGCTGCGGGCCGACACCACGATCGCCTGCGGCCCCTCGCAGGGCACCGGCTCGCGCGCCGGCGCCTCGGCCAGCACCACATGCGCGTTGGTGCCGCCGATGCCGAACGAGCTGAGCGCCGCGTAGCGCGGCCGCTCGCGGCGCGGCCAGGCGACCGGCTCCCGGTTGATCTCGAACGGCGCATCGCCGAAGCCGATGCGCGGATTGAATTCGCGGAAATGCGCGGTCGGCGGGATCGTGTCGTGGTCGAGCGCGAGGCACAGCTTGACGAGCCCCGCGAGCCCGGCGGCGGTGTCGAGATGGCCGATCTGGGTCTTCAGCGCGCCGAGATGGCGCGTGCGGCGCGTGCCGGCGCTCGCGAAGGCCTGATTGAGCGCGCGCGCCTCGATCGGATCGCCCAGCGGGGTGCCCGTGCCATGCGCCTCGACCAGGTCGATATCGTCGAGCGCGACGCCGCAGTCGCGATAGGCACGCGCGATCACCTCGGCCTGCCAGCGCGGGCTCGGCGCGGTGAAGCCGACCTTGTCGCGGCCGTCGTTGTTGAGCGCGCTGCCCTTGATCACGGCGCGCACCGGATCGCCGGCGGCGAGCGCGGCCGCCAGCGGCTTGAGCACCACCGCGCAGGCGCCGTTGCCGCGCACCGTGCCGGATGCCTCGCGGTCGAATGCCCGGCAGGTCCCGTCGCGCGAACCGATCATGTTCTCCGAGTAGACATAACCCGACTGCTGCGGCAAGGCGATCGACACCCCGCCCACCACCGCCGCCTCGCAGTCCCCGCGCCGCAGCGACAGGCACGCGTAGTGCAGCGCCACCAGGGCGCTCGAGCAGCCGGTCTGCAGGTTGACGGCCGGCCCGTGCACGTCGAGGAAATAGGCCAGGCGGGTGGCGAGGAAGTCCTTGTCGTTGAGCATCAGCAACTGCAGCTCGCCGTGCCGCTCGCGCAGCGCCGGGTCGGGCAGCAGGTTGCGGATCAGGTACTGGCTCAGGCCCGAGGTGGTGAACAGGCCGATCGAGGCACCCGCGCAGTCGCTTGCCTGGGCATCCTCCAGGGCCTCCCAGACCACCTCCATCAGCACCCGGTGCTGGGGATCGAGCAGGTCCGCCTCGGCCGCCGACAGCTTGAAGAACGCCGAGTCGAACATCTCGATGCCGTCGATCACGCCGCGGCGCGGCACGTAGCGGGCACGCTCGTGCTCGCCGAGCGCGTCGAGCTCGGCGGCCAGTTGCTCGGGCGTGAAGGTGGTCAGGCCGTCCTCGCCCGACATCAGCAGCGACCACAGCGCGTCGGGGCCGCGTGCGCCGGGCACGCGCGCGCCCACGCCGATCACCGCGATGTCGAGCGCGGCCGCGCCGGCCGCCGGGCGTTCATCATGCAAGGGCGTCATGGGCGGTCCATTCCTCGAGGAAGGCGGCCAGCGAGCCGACGGTAACGTGCTCGAACAGGGCGACGATGTCGAGTTCCTTGTCGAAGCCGCGCTCGCCCAGGCGGCGCGAAAGCTTCTCGTAGACCGACATGATCTTGAGCGAGCTGCCGCCGACGTCGAAGAAATTCTCGCCGTCGCCGAAATCGCCCCGGCCGACCTCGCCGGCCCAGATCTCGCGTACCAGGGCGCGGAAATCCAGCGGTGCCGCGGCGCTGCCGGCCGCCTGCCAGGCCGCCTCGTCGCGCGGGTCGGGCAGCGCCAGCTCGGCCAGCGCGACGCGCGCCTCGCCGGTCAGCGCCGCGAGCACGCGATCGAGATTCGCGCAGATCCGCGCGATGATCGCCTCGTCGTAGAGCCCGGTGTGATACTCGACCAGCACGCGGTAGCCGTCCTCCTCCTTGCGCAGGGAGAACAGCAGGTCGTACTTGGCCACGCCGCGGTCGAGCGGCACCCGGCGCGCGGTGAAGCCGTCCATCTCCAGCATCTCGGCCTGCTCCGGCTCCAGGTTCACCATCACGCGGAACGCGGCGCGCCGCAGCGCGGTGCTGGCCTGCAGCGCGTCGAAGATATCCTCGGTCGCCACGTGGCGATGCGTCTGCGCCTCGGCCAGCGTGAGCGAGACCGCCTGCGCGAGCCGGTCCAGGTCCCAGTCGGCGCCGCTGCGTACCCGCAGCGGCAGCGTGTTGACGAAGAAGCCCACCAGCTCGCTGTCCGCGAAATGGTCGCGCTGCGAGAAGAACGAGCCGATCGTCACATCGTCGGTGCCGGCGCCGTGCCGCACCAGCGTGGTCACGGCGGTGGCGAACAGCGCGAACGGCGTCACCGCGCGGCGCGCCGCGGCCGCCTCGAAATCGCGGCTGGTCGCGGCCGGCAGCAGGTGGCGATGGAGCCGGCCCGCGAAGCGCGTGGCCGGCTTCGCCTCGGGCTCGACGAGATAGGCGGTCGCGCCGCGATAGTCGCGCAACTGCTCGACCCAGTAGCCCAGGTCGGCCGCCGCGGCTTCGGCGCCACGCGCCTGGGCGGCGAAGTCGGCGAACCGTCGGGTGGGCGTGCCGTCGGCCGCGAGCGGCGCGTCGCCGGCGCGATAGTGCCGCTCCAGCTCGGCGAACAGCACGTTCATCGCGCGGTCGTCCACCGCGATGTGATGGAACACGAAGATCAATCGCCCGGCCCGCTCGCCGAGCCGCAGTTCGGTCACGCGCAGCATCGGGTCGTGGCGCAGATCGAAGGGCCGCATCGCCTCAGCCGCGATCAGCGCCTCGGCGCTCGCCAGGCGCTGCGCTTCCGGCTCGGCGCGCAGGTCGACGCTCGCGAGCACGAAGGGCGCGGTCTCGCGCTCGCGGATCCGCAGGCCGCCGTCCTCCCAGGCATAGGTGCTGCGCAGGATCGGATGGCAGGCCAGCCAGTGCGTGACGCAGCGCGCGAGCCGCGCGCGGTCGAGCGTGCCGTCGTACTCGAACACCAGCGGCGCGTTCGACACGGCCCGCCCGCCGGGGCTGTTCTCGAGCAGCCAGATGCCGCGCTGTGCCGCCGTGGCGAGCGTGCCGCCCACCGCCGGCCCGGGCTCGGCGCCGCCCGGCTTCGCCGTGGCGGCAG
>NZ_VWWK01000341.1:0-3088 GCF_011753035.1 Burkholderia sp. Ax-1720
GCCTCGAGCGCCGGCGCGGCGGCAGCGCCGCCCTCGCCTTCGCCGGCCAGCAGCGCGGATAGCACGATGCGTACCGGCACGCCATCGCCGGCGGGCCGCTGCAGCAGCCAGATCGCGCCGCCGCGCAGCAGCGCGTCGATGCTGGGCGATGCCCAGCTATCGCCGGGCGCGACCAGCATCGATTGCAGGCGCAGCACGGTGCCGGGCACGCCGGCACGACGTCCCGTCAGGCGCTCGAAAGCGGCATTGGTCCAGGTCAGCGTACCGTCGGCCGAGCACAGGCAGACAGCCTGCGCGGCCTGCGAAATCGCGCGCTCGATGCGCGTGGCATCCGAGCGACGCGGCACCGGATCGGCGGATTCGTCGGGCGCCGCGAGCGGTTCGGTCAGGCGCGTCTCCGGTCGTTGCATGGCGAAAGATCGGTCGATAAAACGGCGACGGAAAATTCCGTCGCCGCGAACATCAGATAGTAAGCGAATCGGGCTCGCATGCCGCGGAAAAACAGCGGGCAAGACAGGCCGCTATTCGCGGCATCTGGCGGGCACGCAAGCTTGCCGGCGGTGGCACGCCAGCTCGCGTTCACGCATGAACACGAGCCGCCGGGAATGCATATCGTTTGCGCGGGCTCCGTTCAGGCAGGTTCCGCCGGACATGCGCGTGTTGCCGTCTCGGCCGAGGAAGGTCCCGAACTTTATGCGTGCGGCAAGCTCCCGCTCGACGGGATGACGGTGGCGCGCATCAGGCCGCCGTGCAGGCCTCGATGCCCGCGGCGATCGCGGCGCCCAGGCGCCGGATCGTGTCCGCCTGGGCAAGCCGCGCCTCCTCTTGCGGATTGACGATCACGCCGGCCTCGATCAGCAGCGCAGGCACGCGCGCCGTGCGCAGCACCACCAGGTCGTCGAAACGATGGATGCCCAGGCGCGCGTCGATCAGCGGCCGGTTCTCGCCGCGAATCGGATCGGCGTGATAGAGCGAGGGCGTTTCGCCGGCCGCGCGCAGCCGCTCGCCGATCTCGCGCGCGCAGCGCAGGCTCGCCGCGTAGCGTGGATTGCGTTCGGACACGAAGATCGCGTAGCCGTGGAATTCGCGCTGGCGCCCCGCATCCAGGTAGGCCTGCCGGATCGAGTCGTGATGGATCGAGACGAACAGGTCCGCGTGCGCGTCGTTCGCCCGGGCCGAGCGCGCGCTCAGGGCGATCTCGCGGCCGTCGGCCGAGGTGCGCAGCACATGCTCGCCATGCGCGCCGAGTTCGGCGGCAACCGCCGCCGACAGATCGAGGTTGTAGCGGTATTCGACGCGGCCGCTGGCACCGGTGGCACCCGGGTGCGCCGGCGTGTGGCCGGTATCGACGACGATCGTGGAAGACGCGGCGCAAGCCGTGGTGGCCGACGCGCAAACGAGTGCGAGCGCGCCGGCGAGCGCGATCGTCCCCCGCAGGAAACCGCTTGTGATTGTCATGGATTCGTCGTTGTTGGTCACCGTCGCAGGGCGGCCGGTATCGCGACGCATTCTACCTGCGCGACGCAGCGGGAAATAGTCGAAACGCCGGGCGCGATTCAGGTATTTGCACCAGGCGCCGCGCGAGGATCGCGCCGGATCGAGGCCCGTCTCAGGACTTGGCGCCGAACGCGTCGGCCAGTTGCTTGGCGCGTTTCATCTCGTCGCCGTGCAGGTAGATCGAGGTGGTCGAGATCGAGGCGTGACGCAGGTTGTCGCGCACCGTGGTCAGCTCGGCGCCGCGCGCGAGCGCGTGGGTGGCGTGCGTGTGACGCATCCAGTGCGGGCTGGCGCGACGCAGCTTGTCGGCCAGCGGCGGATGCTCGGCGGCGAGCGTATCGGCCACCTGGCCGAAGAAGCGCTTGAGCACCTTCCAGAGACGCACGCCGCCGATGCCGGCCGCGCCGTCCTCGCCAAGGCCGCCGATCACCGGCAGATCGGGCCGCCATTGCGTGGGCACGGCCGACAGGCCGCGTTCCAGCGCGTAACGCGTGAGCGCCTGCCAGGCCAGCGGCGGCAGCGCCACGCGCGCGGCCTTGCCGCCCTTGCCCACCAGGTGGATCCAGCGATCCTCGCGCGCGTCGCTGCGGATCGCGCCGAGCCTGAGCCCGACCAGTTCGCTGGCGCGCAGCCCGGTGGCGTAGGAGAAATCGAGCAGGAAGCGCAGCCGCTGCGCGGCGGCCGGCTCCCAGCCAAGGGACCATTCGAGGCCGTCGGCGATCGCGCGCAGGATCTGCCATTCGCCGTCGCTGAACACGCGCGAGCTGTCGAGCGCGGCCGCGCGCGTGCCGCCGCGCACCTTCACGCCCGAGAACGGATTGGCCAGCAGGTAGCGCTGCTCGACCAGCCAGCGAAACAGCGCGCCGAGCACCGACAGCGCATGCGCGGCCGAGCGCGCCGACAAGGCACCGGTGAAGGGTCGCCAGTCGGCGGCACGGCGCGGCCGGATCGGGCCGGTCCAGCGTTCGGCCGGCGCGGGACGGCGCAGGAAGGCGCGATAGGCGAGCGCGTCCTCGGTGGTGAGCGAGGACAGCGCGCGGCCGCGCTCGACGATGGCCCACAGGATCAGCCGCTCGGCTTCCTTGCGATAGGTGCGCCGCGTGGCTTCGGATTCATGCAGCGAGAGCCAGGCCTGCACGGCGCTGTAGTCGTTGTCGGCGTCGAGCGTGCAGGTCTCGCGCGGCGCGCGGAAGGTGCCGGCCGTCCCGTCCACCTCGTGCGGCAGGCGCAGTTGCTCCCAAGGCACGATCAAGCCGGGCCCGGCCGCGGCGATCAGCGCCCGCGCGCGTTCGGTCAGCGCCGGATGCGCGCGGAAGAAGGCTTCGATGTGGCGGGCGTTGGCCGGGCCGAGGCCGGCGATCGCCTTCCACCATTGACGACGGCGCGGAATCCGCACGGTGAGATCGGCCAGCGTGGCGATGCCGTGCGCACGCAGCGCGGCCACCGCGCGCGCGGGCAACCAGGGGTCGATCTCGTCGGCGATCTGCGGCTCGGGCGGCCGCGCGTGGCGCAGCATCCCGATCGCCTCGGCGACGGCCCGCGCGTGCCTGGCGCGCTCGGCCGGCGCATGCGCCAGCAAGGCCGCCAGGTC
>NZ_VWWK01000342.1:0-3035 GCF_011753035.1 Burkholderia sp. Ax-1720
GTCGGTGCTGTGGTCGTCGACCACGATCACATGGAAGGCACCCGCGTAATCCTGGCCGACCAGCGAGCTCACCGCCTCGCCGATCACGTCGACCTCGTTGCGCGCCGGCACCACCACCGCCACCGCCGGCCAGTCGCTCTCGCCGCGCGCCGAGGCGGGCAGCGGCCCGGCCGGCGTGGCGCGCCAGAAGCCGCCGCGCGCGAACAGCAGCACGCACCAGATAATCAGGGACAGGCACGAAAGGCCAAATACGATCTGCAGCGTCATGCCCGCTCCCCGGCCGACTGCCCACGCCCGAACCTGCCGCGGCACGGCGTGCAATACGGGGACATATCCTTGAATTCGACTTCCATCGGTCCGCCTGTGAGGCCCGCGCAGCCGCCTTCCGCCGCCGGGCGCGTTCAAAACCGCGTAGTGTAGCCGGGTTCCGGGACAGGGGGCGGCGCGGCCGGATTTGGGCGCATTGCAACACCTTACGGGCCGAGGAAAGCACGAGATGGCCGATAGCGTTAAAATGCGCGATTAATTTTGGATGCCGGTAAATTCGATCCGGCATTGATAATCATCAAGTTGGGGCGATCGGGCCGGCTTGCCGGCCTTCTCGAACCCCGCGTTGTCGTCGGAGTTCGCCCTTTATGCGAGTCATTCTTGCCCAACCCCGGGGCTTCTGTGCGGGTGTGGTGCGAGCGATCGAGATTGTCGACCGCGCGCTGCTGCAGCACGGCGCGCCCGTCTACGTCAGGCACGAGATTGTTCACAATCGCCATGTCGTGGACAACCTGCGCAACAAGGGGGCGAAATTCGTCGAGGAGCTCGACGAGGTGCCGCATGGCGCCGTCGCGATCTTCAGCGCGCACGGCGTCGCGCAGGCGGTGGAGAAGGATGCCGAGGCCCGCGGCCTCGACGTGCTCGACGCCACCTGCCCGCTGGTCACCAAGGTCCATGTGCAGGGCCGCCAGTACGTGTCGGCCGGCCGCCGCCTGATCCTGATCGGCCATGCCGGCCATCCGGAAGTCGAGGGCACGGTCGGGCAGATCCCGGGCGAGGTGATCCTGGTGCAGAGCGAGGCCGAGGTGGCCCGGCTCGAGTTGCCGATCGACACGCCGGTGGCCTACGTGACGCAGACCACGCTGTCGGTCGACGACACGCGCGGCATCATCGAGGCACTCACGCGCAAGTTCACCGACATCGTCGGCCCGGACACGCGCGACATCTGTTATGCCACCCAGAACCGCCAGGCCGCCGTGCGCGAGCTCAGCAGCCAGGTGGAGGTGCTGGTGGTGGTCGGCGCGACCAACAGCTCGAACTCGAACCGCCTGCGCGAGATCGGCACCGAAAGCGGCGTGCCGAGCTACCTGGTGGCCGACGGTTCGGAAATCCGCGCCGAGTGGTTCGCGAATGCGCAGACGGTCGGCCTGACGGCCGGCGCGTCCGCACCCGAGGAAATGGTCGAGGACGTCATCGCCGCGCTGCGCGCGCTAGGCCCTGTCGAGGTCGTGACGATGGCGGGCCGCGAGGAAAAAGTCGAATTCAAGCTGCCGGCGAAGCTCACGCAAGCCGTAGCCCGCGAAGTTTAAGGAGGACATCTTGTCTATTCCGCTGCTCCAGCAAGTCCGTGTCGGCGCATACATCATGCGCAACCATCTGTCCGGCAACAAACGCTACCCGCTCGCGCTGATGCTCGAGCCGCTGTTCCGCTGCAACCTGGCCTGCAACGGCTGCGGCAAGATCGACTATCCGGATCCCATCCTGAACCAGCGCCTGTCGGTGCAGGAATGCCTGGAAGCCGTCGACGAAGCGAACGCGCCGATCGTCTCGATCGCCGGCGGCGAGCCGCTGCTGCACCGTGACATGCCGGAAATCGTCAAGGGCATCATGAAGCGCAAGAAGTTCGTGTATCTCTGCACGAACGCGCTGCTGATGGAAAAGAAGATGGACGAGTACGAGCCGAGCCCGTACTTCGTCTGGTCGGTCCACCTCGACGGCGACCAGGAGATGCACGATCACGCGGTGTCGCAGGAAGGCGTGTACGACAAGGCCGTGGCGGCCATCAAGGAAGCCAAGCGCCGCGGCTTCCGCGTCAACATCAACTGCACGCTGTTCAACGATGCGATCCCCGAGCGCGTCGCCAAGTTCTTCGACACGCTCAAGCCGATCGGCGTGGACGGCATCACCGTCTCGCCGGGCTACGCCTACGAGCGCGCGCCGGACCAGCAGCACTTCCTGAACCGCGACAAGACCAAGAACCTGTTCCGCGAGATCTTCAAGCGCGGCGACGGCGGCAAGCGCTGGTCGTTCAGCCAGTCCTCGCTGTTCCTCGACTTCCTGGCCGGCAACCAGACCTACAAGTGCACGCCCTGGGGCAACCCGGCGCGCACCGTGTTCGGCTGGCAGAAGCCGTGCTACCTGGTCGGCGAAGGTTACGTGAAGACCTTCAAGGAACTGATGGAAACCACCGAGTGGGACAACTACGGCGTGGGCAACTACGAGAAGTGCGCGGACTGCATGGTCCACTGCGGCTTCGAGGCCACCGCCGTGGTCGACACCATCACGCATCCGCTGAAGGCCTTCGCGCTGAGCCGCAAGGGCATCAAGACGGAAGGCGCGTTCGCCCCGGACATCCCGATCGACAAGCAGCGCCCGGCCGAGTACGTGTTCTCGCGCCACGTCGAGATCAAGCTCGAGGAGATCAAGATCGCCGGCAAGGGCAAGCTGCAGAAGTCGGCGAAGGCCGCCAGCGCGGCCTGAGCTTCGGTTTCCCGCCCAGGCGGTTCGCGTAGGCGAGCCGCCGGGCGACGAGCCGAGCAGCCATGAAACAAGGGCGCCCCGGAACCATCCGGGGCGCCCTTGTGTTTTCGCGGGACACGCTACAGGTGCCCGCGCCAGGCGGATCAGGGCGCGAGCAGCCGGACCGAGATCACCTCGCCCGCGGCCGGCGCCCGAGCGCGGCCGGCCGCGTCGAGCACCGTGATGCGCAGCGCGAGCCGGCCGCCGCGCACGGCATCGGCCGGCACCGGCAGGCTGTAGCTGCCGAC
>NZ_VWWK01000343.1:0-3025 GCF_011753035.1 Burkholderia sp. Ax-1720
GGCCAGCCGGGCGGCCAGCCCGATGCGCTGGCGGCCCGGCTCGCCGCGCTCGGCATCCGGCACGACGATGCATCGCCGCTGCGCCTGGACGTGCACGACGGCGCGTGGCGCGTGACGGGCACCGACGGCGCCGGCCTGGGGAGCGACGAAGCGCAGCCGGCACGGGCCGAAATCGACTTACAAATATTACTGTGGCGCGCCGGTATTGCGCTAGACTTCCGTGCCTCGGCCGGCCCGCGGGTCCGGCCGCCGGTGGCGGTGCCGACCTACCGGTTCGAGCGGCAGCGCCACTGGATCGAGGCGGGGCGCACGAGCGACGCCGGCGGCACCGCCGGCACCGGGAAAGCGGCCACCAGTGCGCCGCCCGCCAGCCTGATCGCGCTCGAAGCGCTGCTGCTCGCGCAATGGCGCGGGCTGCTCGGGCAACCCGCGCTGCGCGGCATCGACAACGTGTTCGAACAGGGCGCGAACTCGCTGACCGTCGCGCAGTGCGTGGCGCAGCTGAGCGCGACGCACGCGCTGCCGATGCAGGTGGTGGACTGCTACGACGCCCCGAGCGTGGCCGGACAGACACGCCTGCTGGGCGAGCGCCTGGGGCTCGCGGCCGGCCTCGCGCATGCCCCCGCGGCGGCCTCGACGCCGGCGCCGGCATTCGAGGCCGAGCAATTCGACAACCTATAAGATCAACGAGAGAGAGCCGTGACAACCCGATACTTCCTGAAGAAGCACGTCAAGATCGAGCCGCTGGTGAATCGCTGGCACGCCAACCCCTGGCTCGTCTATCCGCCGACCGCCGCGTACCTGACACGACACCACCTCGCCATCATGGCCTCGTTCGTCCAGCATCCCGCGCTGCACGGCAAGGCGGCCGACGATCCGCGCATGCGCGGCGGCCCGTTCGCCCAGGGGCTCGCCGTCGACGACGTGCCGGCGATGCAGGCGCTGATCGACAGCACGCGCGCCGACGGCGCGGCGCTGCTCGGCCTGGCCGACGACCTCGACGCGCTCGCCCTCACGCTCAAGGAGGCCGACGGCCACACGCTCAACGCCTTCTACGCGCGCTTGCCGCAGCGCCTGCGCGGCCTGGTCGAGCTGGCGTATCAACGCGGCAACCACGCCTATCCGCGCCTGATGGAAGCCTTGTTCTACGACGCCTACGAGGCGCGCGCGCTGCAGTCGTTCGCGCTCGCGCCGCAGTCCGACGACAGCCGGCCGTTCTGCCTGAGCACGCCGCGCCTGCCGTCGAGCGGCGACGTGCTGCTCGACCTGCCGTTCGCCGATCCGCTCGCGATCGCCTTGACCGCGGCACGCCGGCACGGGCTGGACCAGGACCAGTTCGACGCGCTGCTCGCGCGCCGCGCGCCCGGCACCGAGATGGAGGCGCTGGCCGCGCTGTTCACCAGCGAGCCGCCGCCGGCGCCGCGCAATGAGCCCCACGAGCCGCGCGTGCGCTATTTCGGCCACGCCTGCGTACTGGTGCAGACCGGCGCGGAGAACCTGCTGTTCGATCCGCTGGTCAGCTACGCCTTCGACGGCCAGTCGCCGCGCTTCACCTACGAGGACCTGCCCGAGGTGATCGACTACGTGGTGATCACGCACTCGCATCACGACCACTTCGTGCTCGAGACGCTGCTGCAGCTGCGCGACCGCGTGAAGACCATCGTGTTGCCGCAGAACACCTACGGCCAGTTGATGGATCCGTCGATGAAGCACGTCGCGCAGGCGCTCGGCTTCGCGAACGTGGTGGTGATGAGCGAATTCGATGCACTGCCGCTGCGCAACGGCACGCTGCACGCGGTGCCGTTCCTCGGCGAGCATGGCGACCTGGACATCCGCAGCAAGCTCGGCTTCCTGGTGGAAACGCCGCAGCGGCGCGTGCTGATGGTGGCCGACAGCAACAATCTCGACGATCGGCTCTACGAACGGATCCGCGCGCGCTACGGGCGCATCGACACGCTGTTCATCGGCATGGAGTGCGAGGGCGCGCCGGTCTCCTGGCTGTACGGCTCGATGCTGGACACCCGCATCGCGCGCTCGATGGACGAGAGCCGGCGCCTGAACGGCTCCGATTCCGCCGCGGGTTTCCGGCTCGCGCGGATCATCGGGGCACAGCGCGTGTTCATCTACGCGATGGCGCAGGAGCCCTGGCTCACCTTCATCAGCAGCCTCGAATACGACGAGACCTCGCTCGCCATGCGCGAGGCGCGCAAGATGATCGAGGCCTGCCGCCAGGCCGGCGTCGAGGCCTGCCTGCTCAACGGATGCGTGGACATCACGCTGCGCGCGCCGGCGGCCGGCCAGGGCGCGCCCGACGCCGAGCTGGCCACCCTGATCGAGGGCATGAAGCACAAGAACGGCTATCTGCCGCGCCGCATCGGCGCCGCGATGCGGGTGTACGAGCAGGACGGCCACCAGGTCGTGAACAGCGGCTTGCCGACCGACACCTTCAATCTCGTGATCAGCGCGCCCGGCGCGCTCACGCATCCCGAGCGCATCGCGGAAATCGCGGGCGGCTTCGGCAAGGCGGGATTGCCCGCCGCGTGGTGGGTGTGCGATCGCGCGACCGACGATTCGCTGCGGCGTGCGCTGGCCGAGGTGGGCTTCGAGCACGAGGAGACCGATGTCGGCATGCTCGCCGACCTGGCCGTGCTGCCCGAAATCGGCGCGCCGAGCGGTTTCCGGGTCCGGCAGATCGGCGAGGGCGGCGACATCGCGAGCTTCGGCACGCTGATCGGCGCGCTGTTCGTGCCGCCCGATCCCTGCGTCGAGACGTTCTACCGGCACGCCGCCGGTCTCGGCCTGGCGGCCGACGAACCGCTCAAGCTCTATGTCGGCGAGCTGGACGGGCAGCCGGTTTGCACCGTCGCGATCTACCTGGCCGACGAGGTCGCCCATGTGTTCGACGTCAGCACCTCGCAGGCGCGGCGCCGGCGAGGGCTCGGCACCGTCGCGCTGCAGGCGGTGCTGCGCGATGCGCGCGAGCGCTTCGGCGCGCGCCGCGCCGCGCTGCAGGCCTCGCCGGACG
>NZ_VWWK01000033.1:0-57167 GCF_011753035.1 Burkholderia sp. Ax-1720
TCCCACGGTGCGCCGCCCCGCCGCCGCGAAGGCGATCGCGCAATCGGCCGCGCCCGACAAGTCGTCGGCCACGATCAGCAGTCCCGAGGCCCTCATCGCGCGCCCTCGCCGGCCGTGCCGCCATCCTGGCTCGCCGCGCCGGACTTGCCGCCCACGCGCCTGGCCACCGAGGCGGTCAGGATCGGCGAGACGATCGCGGTCACCACCACGCAGGCCGCCACCAACAGCGTGGCGGTCCTGGCCGCCTCGGTGTACACCGGGTTGGCCGCGGCGATCAGCGCCGGCACCGCCGCCGCGTTGCCCGCGGTATTGGCCGCCGCCACGCCGGCCACGCCGGTGCCGCCGGTGAGCCGGTCGGCGAAAAACAGCGGCACGCCCGTCACGATCACCACCGCCACGCCCAGCACGATGCCCAGCAGGCCGGCCTGCCAGACCTTGTGCAGGTCGAGGCCGGCGCCCAGCGCCAGGGCGAAGAACGGGATCATCACCGGCACCGCGCGGCCGAGGAAGGCGCGCATCTCGCGATCGAGGTTGCCGAGCAGCATGCCGATCGCCAGCGGCAGGATGCTGCCCACCAGAGTCGGCCAGGGAAACGCCGAGAGGCCGGCCACGCCCAGCGTCACCATGGTCAGGAACGGGCCCGACTCGAGCGACATGATGGTGTAGGCGCCGACGTCCTCCGAGCGGCCGTACTGGCCCATCAGGGCCATGTAGAGGCCGCCGTTGGTGTCGTTCATGGCGGCCACCACGGCCAGCGTGGAAATGCCCGCGAACAGGCCCGACGAGACCGGCTGCTCGCCGAGGAAGTGGCCGAGCACCACGCCCGCCACGATCGCGGTGCCGACCTTGGTGACGAACAGCGCGCCGCCCTTGCGCAGCAGGTAGGGCGTGGCCTTCACGTCGATGCTCGCGCCCATGCAGACGTAGAACACCGCGAGAATCGGCAGCGAGCCGGTGAACAGCGCATTGGTGAACGAGCCGAAGAACTTCGGCATGTCCGGCAGGAAGGTGGCGATCAGCGAGCCGATCAGCAAGGGGACGATCATCATCCCGCCGGGCACGCGCTCCACGGCGCGCTTGATGTGAATCTGGGCCATCCCTGTCTCCGCTGGCAGTTTTGTTTGAATCGATCATAATTTGATCGATTCGATCAGGTCGGAGTGTAACGGCTGCCTCAATTTGTCGCAATCTCGGGTTCACACGGGAATACCCTGATCGAATCGATCAAAAAACAGCGCCAGAGTGCGCAAATCGATCAAGCGGCGCGCGTGCCGGTCCGGCCCCGCCGGGCAAGCGGCGCCGGCGGCGGCTCCGCTACACTGGCGCTCGCCATCGCCACACCACACAGGAGCTTCATGAAAGTCGAGAAACGCCGCGAGGCGATGCTCAAGGCCGTGCTGTCCGGCATGAACGACGTGGCCGCGCTCTGCGAGCATTTCGGCATGTCCGAGGCCACCGTGCGCCGGGACCTGCGCGCGCTGGCCGACGAAGGCCGCATCCTGCGCACCTACGGCGGCGCCGCCTCGGTGGGCGCGCACGAGCCCGAGGAATCGCTCGACACACGGCGCGAGAGCTTTCGCGAGCAGAAGGCGGCGATCGCGCGCGCGGCCGCGCGGCACGTGCAGGACGGCGACACGATCTTCCTCGACGGCGGCACCACCACCGCGGCGCTGGCGCGCTGCCTGGCCGGGCGCCGCGACATCCACGTGGTGACCAACAACCTGCTGGCGCTGGCCACGCTGGCCGCGGCGGAACTGCGCGTGACCCTGATCGGCGGCGACGTGCGGCCCTCGAGCATGAGCACGCTCGGACCGATCGCGCAGTTGGCGCTGTCGCGCGTGAGCTTCGACAAGGCCTTCCTCGGCGCCGACGGCGTGGTGGCCGGCCGCGGCCTGTGCGAGGCCTCGGCCGAGCAGGCCTTCCTGAAGGAATGCATCGCCGCGCAGGCGGCCCAGGTGCTGGTGCTGGTGACCTCGAACAAGCTCGAGCGCGCCAGCCAGCAGCACTGGACGCCGCTGGCGCGCCGCTGGACCCTGCTCACCGACGCGCAGGCCGACCCGGCCCTGCTCGCGCGTTTCGCGCAGCACGAGGAGGTGACGGTGGAATGCGCGGCGCGGGAAGCGTGAAGCGGTAGCGCCGAGCCCCGGCGCCCGGCGCGTTCAGGCCGGCAGGCACAAACGCGCGAAGCGCGCGAGCAAGGCGAATGCCTCGGGCGTGGATGCCAGGCGCACTTGCGGCGGCAAGGCATCGGCGCCGTGCGCGCCCGGCTGCGCGCGCAGGATCGCGAGGTACTGCTCGATCGCCGGCAGCGGGAATTCAGGGTGGAACTGCACGCCCCAGCAGGCCTGCCCATGGCGGAACGCCTGGCAGGGATCGGTGTCGCTGGCGGCCAGCAGGCGCGCGCCCGGCGGCAGCCGATGCACGGACTGGTAATGCACCACCTGCGCGTCGAAGCGCGCGGGCAGCGCCGCGAACAGCGGATCACCCGCCGCCTCGGCGCGCTGCCCGATCGACACCGTGCCGATCTCGAAGCGCCGGTCGCGGCGATCGCCCACCTCGCCGCCGAGCGCCTGGGCCAGCAGCTGATGCCCGTAGCAGATCCCCAGCATCGGCGTGACGCCCCGCGCCGCGCAATCGGCCAGCCAATGCCCGAGCCGTTCGCTCCAGGGCTCCCGCGCCGTCACCATCGCATGCGAGCCGGTCAGCACGATGCCGGCGTAGTCGTCCGCATCCGGCAAGGCAGCCGCGCCGCGCGCGTCGAAGCGCTCGATCGCGAGGCCGGGCAGCGGGCTCGCGGCGAGGCCCGCCTCGATCCAGTCGACGAAATCGCCGTGGGCCGCGCTAATCGAGGCGAAGGTCTCGCCGGTGATGACGATCAGGATCGGTTTGTTCATCGAGGGAAGTCGGCAGGGAATCGGCAGAGAATCCGCAGTGAATCGGGTGCGCCGATTGTACGCAGCCGGGCGCCGGCCGATAATACGCGCGACCGAGCAAGGACCTGTTCCCCGTGAGCACAAATCAGATTCCGCCGCTGATGGACGAGATGGCGACCTTCGTCAAGGTCGCGGAAGCCGGCAGCTTCTCCGAGGCCGCGCGCCGGCTCGGCTCGACGCCCTCGGCGGTGAGCCGCTCGATCGCGCGGCTGGAGCGTGCGCTCGGCATGCGGCTGATCCTGCGCAGCACGCGCAAGCTGCGGCTCAGCGACGAGGGCCTGGAGGTGTTGCGCCATGCCGGCGAGCTGGTGGCCGCCGCGAAGGCGGTGATGTCGCTGGCCGAACGCCGCTCGGCCGAGCCGGCCGGCACGATCCGGATCAGCGCGCCGCGCGCGCTGGGCCGCTTCCTGATCCACCCCAACATTCCCGATTTCCTGGCGGCGCATCCCGCCGTCGACGTGGTGCTGAAGCTCGACGACCGCCAGCTCGATCCGGTCGACGACCAGGTCGACATCGTGTTTCGGATCACCGACGATCCGCCGCCGGGCCTGGTCGGCAGGAAGCTGATGCGCATCGAGCACGTGGTATGCGCGACGCCGGCCTACCTGGCGCGGCACGGCCGGCCCGCGCATCCGCGCGAGCTGGCCGCGCACGGCTGCATCACGCTCAGCGAGGACCCGGTCGACACGCGCTGGCGCTTCGAGCGAGGGGGAGGCACGGTGGCGGTCGACGTGCTCGGCCGGTATGTCGCCAATCATTCCGGCGTGCGGCTGGAGGCGGTGCTGGCCGATCTCGGCATCGGCGGCGTGCCGCGCTTCGTGGCGGCCGCCGCGCTAGAGGACGGCCGCGTCGAGCAGGTCCTGCCGGATTGGCTGTTCAAGACCAACTACTACGGCGATGCCTGGGCGTTCTGCTCGCCGAGCCGCCATACCGCGCCCAAGATCCGCAGCTTCCTCGCCTTCATCGCCGGGCGCATCGGGCAGCCCGGCTAGCTTGCGGCGACCACGATCACGCGCACGGCATGGCCCATGCGCTCGTCATAGTGCGCGGCCAGCACCGCCTGCGCGTCGCCGCGGGTGCGGGCATGCACCTGGTACAGCGCGGAGGCGACCTCGGCGAGCCGCAGCGTCTCGGCGCCGGCGACGATCACCAGGATGCCCGATGCCGCGTGAAGCGCGATGTCGCCGAGCTCGTCCACCGCGTCCGTCGCCGCATCAAGGATGCGCTCCGGGCCCGATGCCAGCCCGCTGCCCAGCGAGGCGCGTCCCGCGCCGTGGAACGCCGAGCGCAAGTCCAGGAATTCGCTGCCGGCCGGCATGGCCGAGGCGCTCGCGCGCGTCGGCCGCTCGCCGACCGCGGCGCGGTAGGCGCGCACGATGCAGTCGAGCAGCGTCAGGTGGGGATAGTCGGGCATCACGACGATGGCGTCGACCTCGGCGGCCAGGCTCGCCGTCGCGTCCTGAAGCGCGGCGCGATCGGGAAGCGGGGGATGCATCACCAGCGCAACGATGCGGGCCCCGCTCGCCCGCGCGGCGGCACCGGCCGTTTCGGCCAGATCGAGGGCACCGGGCTCGCCCGCGGCAATGAACAGGAAAGCCAGGTCGGACGAGGCCGAATCGCCTGACGGTGGCGCGGCGGCGAGTTCGCGCGCGCCCTTGCGCTGCCACCCCGCGCCCTCGCGCTCCAGCCGTTCCAGGCCGCGCGAATTCATGCGACGTTGCAGTGCGCGCGCGATAGCCGAACCGATCCGGCCGACGCCGACGAGCTCGATTGGCTCAGCACCGGCATGCTCGTGCCCCCCGCTCGACATGGGCGTCGCGAACAAGGCGCGGCATGACGGGTTGTCCGTGCTCTCGCTGCATGATGACATCGTGATTTTTCCTCGGCAGGCCTGGAAGCGGCCATGGATGTGCTGCCGGCCCGCGCTCTCTTCACGGCCCTTGCCTGACCGATCACGGCGCGCAAGCCCCTGATACCGAGCCCTGGTCGCTTTTCCCGATGCCGATCTGCAGCATATGATGACAACGCTCGCACAGTAGATCACCCCCAAAATTGCGTCAAGATAATTTGACCGACGAATTTTGACAATTAATTGCATGACATGCAATCATCAAGACAGGACATGAGCACTGAACCGAAATCCGCGGAAACCAACCGTTCCGGTATCGACGCGAAACTCATCGCGGAGCGAGTGAGAAACCTGTTTGATAGCAAGGGGATTGCGAAGCGCCGCCACGCGGCGACGATCGGCGAGTATCTGCACCTCAGCCCGTCGCAGGCGCATCGCAAGATCAAGGGCGACAGCCCCTGGACCCTCGCCCAGATCCGGGAAATCGCTTCCGCCTTCGGCGTGGCGCCCGCGGAGCTGCTGCAGGAAGCCGACGACGAGGAGAACCTCAACTACCTGGGCCAGCGCTGCATCCTGGCCATCGGCAACGACGAGTTGCCCTGCCTCGCGCAGATCGGCGCGGAAATCGTCGCCGACGCCTCGCCGCCCTTGTTCGTCGCGCTATGGATCGGCGATCACTGGCGTGTGTATCGCGCCCCGCACGCGCCGGCGGGGAAGAAGTACTTCGTCGAGAAGATCGAGATCGACGGCCGCCAATCGACGCCCGACAAACCGCTCATCGCGATCCTGGACGACAACGGCGACGCCGCCAACGAGCTCGCGCGCGCCCTGCAGAAGCGGAATTTCTCGGCGATCCCCTTTCACTCCAGCAGCGCCCTGCTCGCCGCCATGGACACGACCACCTTCGGCGGCTTCGTGCTCGACTGGATGCTCGAAACCGAGACGGCCAGGAACTGCATCGAGGAGATCCGGATCAAGCGGGGCATCACCGCCCCGATCGTGATCCTGACCGCCTACATGGGCCACGCCGAGCATGCCAATTCGATTGCCGAGATGATGACCACCTACAAGATCATCGGCCCCTACGAGAAGCCGGCGCGCGCGCCGGTCATCGCGGCGGCGCTCGAGCCACATTACCAGCGCTAGCCTCATGACGGTCCGACTCACACCAGGCAGGCCGGCCATGCGGCGCCGCGATCTCCTGCAGCGAATCGCCAGGGCGGGCATGTTCGGCGCCCTGGTTTTCTCCTGCCGGTCCGGCTTCGCCGATATCGTCCCCCTCGAGCTCACCGTGTCGGGCAACATCGATGCCCATACCGATGCCGGACGGACCCTCTACCGTTTCGATCGCGCCGCGCTCGAAGCCTTGCCCCAGTACGAGATGACGACGTCGACACCGTGGACCCCGGCCTGGACATTCCGCGGCCCGCGTCTCGAAGACATCCTGGCGCGGGTGCAATCCCGGGGTTCGCGCATCGACATCGTGGCCTACGACGGTTATGTGCTCCACGACGTGCAGGTCAGCGACGTCAAGTCCTTCCATCCCCTGCTGGCCTACATGGCGAACCATGCCTACCTGCGGCTGCGCGACCTCGGTCCGCTGTTCCTGGTCTATTCCCGCGACGACGACCGCGAGATCCTGAAAGCGGCCGACTACACCACGCGCGAGATCCGGCAGATCAAGGCGATCGTCGTCAAATGATCGATTTCTCCATCCGCCGGAATGCCTCGAAGCTGAAGTACTTCACCTTCGCGCTGGTGATGATTCTCGCCCTCTGGTTGATCTTCCTGGTCAGCATCACGCGCCAGCAGTCGATCTACCAACTGGTCGGCCCGAACGACAATCCCTACTGGAACGCCGCGCAATTTCGCACCGCCGCCGACGACTTCCAGGCATCCATGTTTCGTTACGCGCTGAATACCGAACACGACACGCGGAAGCTGAAATTCGATTACGAAATCCTGGTCTCGAAGTATTTCATCATCTCGCAGCATTCGGATTCGACCTATTTCGCCTATCAGCAGCCGCTGTACGCGACGACCATCGAAAAACTGAGGGAATCGTTCGCGCGCATGGACGCCTTGATGGACCGGTTTCCCCAGGGAGGGCCCGCCGTCACGCAATCGATACTGGATGAGCTGGGCCATGTCGCCTTGTCCTACGACCAGTTCGTCAAGGCGATCGGCGCCGCCGATATCAAGCGCCGCGATGCCGTGCTGAAGAATGCGCTGCGGGACCGGGAAATCCTGCTCTACAGCAACATCGGCGTGTCGCTGCTCTACCTGATGGCGCTGCTCATGTTTGCCCGCTCGGCGCGTAACTTCGAAAAAGCCTATGAAACGGCGCGCCAGGTGGCGCATACCAAGCAGGTGTTCCTGGGCGCCATCAATCACGAATTGCGCAACCCGCTGCAGACCATCGTGTCCGCGACCGAGAACATCTCGCATTCGCCGCTGGACAGGGAAGCCATGCTGGCCGTGCTGAACATCGATCGCGCGGTCAAGCACATCGAAACGCACATGCGCGACCTGACCGATTTCCTCAAGCTCGATACCAACAAGATCAGCCTCGATATCGAGGAGATCGACCTGGCCGAGATCGTCTCGCGCGCCGCCAGGAAATTCGACGCGAGGGCAGCGGAGAAAGGGCTTCGGCTCGTCGCGACCCAGGAAACGAGCGCCACCTCGTTCATCTCGGACGAGCAGCGGGTGCAGCAGATCGTCGACAACCTGGTCGAGAATTCGATCAAGTACTCGAATCACGGCCTCGTCGAGATACGCTACGGCATCGATGGCCGGGCGCAGGATTTTCCGGTCCACGTCGAGATCAGCGACGAAGGCATCGGCATGGACAAGGAGAAGATCCGTTTCCTGTTCTCGCCGTTCTTCCAGCATCAATTCCCCGGCAACCAGGCGATGCCGGGCTACGGCATGGGCCTGGCCGTGGTCCGCGGCCTGGTGCAGGTGCTGGGCGGAAAGATTGCCGTGGAAAGCGAGCCCGGGAAAGGCACGGCCTTCCGGGTCCTGCTGCCCTACGAATCAGGGCCGCCCGACAGGCGCCTGGCCGAACCCGGCTCGAAGTGAGGCGGCGAGGCCCTCACCGGGGCTGGTTGGCCACCAAGTCGCGGATGCCGGCCAGGTCGGCATCGGCCTCGTGCACGGCCAGCACGTTCGGCCCGACATCCAGCACTTCGTAGCCCAGGGACAGCAGGGACGATTCGATCTGCGCGAAATCGGATTTGATTTTCTCGATGAACAGCACCGGGCGCGACGACTCGAGCGTTCCGATCGCGCCTTTGATCACCTCCTGCTCCATCCCTTCCACGTCGATCTTCACGAGATCGACGTGGTCCTGGCGCAGCGAGTCGATCCGGACCAGGGGCACGTCATAACCGCGCTCGTAATCCGGGGCTTGCCCGATATCCTCGTTGGAATCCGCTTTCCTGAGCTCCAGGCTCCCGAAGCTCGATTTCTTCTGGTAGTCGACATGGGGCACCTTCAGGACGCCGTCTTCCGCGCCCACCGCCACATTCCTCGCATCGACGTTGAAGCAGTTGTTGATGGCGATATTCCCGCACAGCGCGTAGTAGATCGCCTTCTGGGCCTCGATGGCGACGACGCTCCCGGTTTCCGACAATTCCCGCGCCAGTTCGATGGTGTGCACCCCGATATTCGCGCCGCAGTCGATCGCGACGATTTTTCTTTTCCCGTTCAATTGCCGTTTCTTCAAGCGGAGGATCGACACCAGCAGATCGATATCGGACTTGTAGAAACCGCCGGTCTCCAGCAGGTTGAACCCGACGCCGTAGGTGCCGTATTGCTCGCTCTGGTTTTCGTCGTTGCGATTGACGATCAGGGTGCCATGAACGGTGGATGCCACGATGTACGAGATTTTCATATGGATTCCGGAAAAATAATCCTGCCCGCACCAGGCATCTTCATGAGCACAAGCAAAACAGGGGAATGGTTTTCAAAATTCGAAATCGGGAAAATGAACAAAAACATCGATATTTTCATTGCGAAATTCGCCCGATTGCGTCCTTATCGATTAATGTCGAACTCTAACATCGGCCGACTCCCGTCATCAATGACGGCGCGCGCCGCCTGGCCAGGCGATGCGGCCCTGCCAGGCGCCGTCCCGCCGCCGAGGCGCCTGCCAGGACGGGGCTTTCGCCACCGACTGCCGGCCGGGCCGGGGCGGGCGGCGCGATCGCGTGCCGAAGGCCGGCGAGCATTTCGCATCGGCATGACTCGACTTGCGATTCCGTCATAATTTCGTCGTATCATGCTCCCCTATTTCGCGTTGCACACATGAAGAGGTGATAGATGCTCAAGTCCGACAATGGCGCAGCACCGGACGCAGATTTCCTGGCACGAATCGAAGGATTGGAGGAAGCGGTCCGCAGACTCGATGGATCGATCGAGGCGCGCATCGAGGATTTCATCAAGCATCGCCGATTCATCCCGAGCTTCGAGGTGCTCGATACAGACCCATCGCGCCAGTTCATGGCATCCTCGACCTGCACCGCGGCCGACCTGCTCCATCCCGAGTACCGGCGCATCTGCGCGAACCTCGGCCTTCAGCCGCGCTTCCATCGCAAGACCTGGGAATGGATCTACGTCGTGCACAAGATCGACCAGGCCGGCATGCTGGCACCCGGCCGGCGCGCCCTGAGCTTCGGTGTGGGCCAGGAACGTCTTCCCGCCTACTTCGCCAGCCGCGGCGTAGCCGTGGTCGCAACCGACGCGCCGCCCGAGATCGGCGAAAGTGCCGGCTGGACGACGTCCGCCGAACACAGCAGCTCGCTCGAGCAACTGCGCTATCCCGACGTGGTCGCGAACGAGGTCTTCGATCGTCTCGTCACGCACCAGTTCTGCGACATGACGGCGATCGATCCCGCCTTGAACGGCTTCGATTTCACATGGTCGTCATGCTGTTTCGAGCATCTGGGCTCACTCGAAGCAGGAATGCAGTTCGTCATCGACAGCGTGGAGAAGTCGCTCAAGGGCGGCGGCGTCGCCTGCCACACGACCGAGCTCAATCTCTCATCGAATACCGAGACGCTATCGACCGGCCCGACGGTGATCTATCGGAAACGCGACATGCTCGAACTGATCGAACGGCTTCGTGACCTGGGGCATACCGTCGAGCCCTTCGTTGTCGCGCCGGATTCGCATTTCCTCGACTTCCATGTGGACATGCCGCCCTACGCGTCGGAACCGCATCTCAAGCTGCGGCTAGCCCAATACGTGACCACGTCGTGCGGCCTGGTCGTTCGCAAGAAGGACGATTGATCGTTGCCGCGATGTCGAGGCCGTCGAGGCCTCGTCTCCCGCACCTGTCGCAATCCGGCCCGACGAGGAAACAAGCGCACGAATTCGGCCCCGAGCATAATCGTCCCGTCAGCGCCGGCCTGGTAGGCCCAGCATCGAGTGCGACCGCACGCGCAACGCGTCGAATACCCGGTCGTGCTCGATGACGTTCGAGACATCGTACTGGTGCAAGTGTCGACCGACAGGACGTCATCGCACTGCACGCTCGAGCTCCGACTCCGAATGCCGGCCGGGATGTTCGCAGCTGCCGGCGGCCATCGCCACCGGCAGCGTCTCCAGCACGTCGAGCAGCGGCTCGCCGGCACACCAGGGCATGCTGTCCAATTGCGTGACGCCGCCCTCGACCGTGACGCGCGTGGCGTCCACCAGGAGCTCGAAGTCGCAAATGCAGGCGGATATGGGCTCGTCTATCGGCAAGTCGGAACTGAACTAGCTTCCAACCTGGTTCTCCAGCACGCCGACGCCCTCGATCTCGATACGGATCAGGTCGCCGGACTGCAGGAACCTCGGCGGGTCGAAGCCGATACCCACACCGGCCGGCGTGCCGGTCGCGATCACATCACCCGGTTGCAGTTCGATACCGGCGGAAATCGTTTCGATCAAGGTCGGGATATCGAAAATGAGCTGCCGCGTATTGGCTTGCTGACGCAGTTCGCCGTTCACCCAGCAGGTCACGCCCAGGTTCCGGCCATCCACCTCGTCGGCCGTGACTAGATACGGCCCCATCGGGCAGAAGCCGTCGAGCGCCTTGCCGATGAACCATTGGCGGTGCAGTTTCTGCAGATCGCGCGCGGTGACGTCGTTGATCACGGTGTATCCGAACACGTGCTTCATCGCGTCGGCCTTACGAATGCCTGCGCCTGCCCTGCCGATTACCACGCCCAGCTCGGCTTCGTAATCAAGCTGGTTCGTCACGCCGGCGTGACGCGGGATCGGCGCGCCTGGTCCGATGACGGTCGAGGGCGGCTTCGTGAAGATGACGGGCGCTTCGGGCGCGTGCTCGCCGTCCTTGGCGCTAGAGTCGAAACCGGAGCGCTGGAACTCCGCTGCATGCTCGTGATAGTTCTTGCCGACGCAGAAGATATTGCGGTGCAGCCGATCCAGCGGGGCCACGATCCGCGCCGGATCCAGCGGCCTTCCCGACGAGGCCGGGGACAAGCGCGCCTCGAGTTCGGCGAACTGGCGCACCACCTGCTCCAGGCCTCCCACGAAACCGGGTATCAGTTCCGATACCGGCCAGTAGTCTGCTTCGTTGGGCGATACGAGCGATGCCGTCGGCACACCGTTCGTCACAACGTTTGCGAATCGCATGATTGAATGTCTCCTAGTGCTGGAACGGCGTTCGATGCAACAGCATGCAGGCATGCCCAGGATCATCGACGCATCGCGTCGCGACGGCCGGCCCGAAGCCCGTGTTTCGTGCCGGGCTCGCCCCGCCACGCCATCACGCCTTCGGCGCGTATTGCATCTCGCCATTGCCGAACGACCAGTCCTCGCGCGCGACATCGACCAGGCTGATCCAGACGTCCTCCTTGCGCACGCCGACCTTGGCGTGGATGCCATCCGCGATGGCACGATAAAACGCCTTCTTGACCTCGACGGTGCGCCCGGCATTCCAGGTCACCTGGATGAACACGATGCCCGGGGTGTAATCTACGCCGAGATAACCTTCGGCCGGATAAACGAGCTCGTCCGGCGCGTGGCGCGAAATGATCTGGAACTTGTCGTGCTCCGGCACGTTGGCGATATTGACCATCGCCTCATACACCGTCTCGCTCACGGCGGCGACGACTTCGGGCGATGCGGACTTCGACAGATCGATACGGATGAGGGGCATTTCATTCTCCTGGTGTGAGGCGGCAAGCCTCGTGAGGTCATCGCGCCCGGCAAACAGGGGACTGGCGCAAAACGATGCCTAAGCGTAGGCTGGCGCTTACATTTCCTCAAGCGAATGATATTCATGGAAAACATGACGGTACGGAATAATGATCGATGAGCTGAAGTCCTTCGTCACGGTCGTCGACGCAGCCTCCCTGACCCGCGCCGCCGACGTCCTGTGCGTGTCGCAATCGACGATCTCCAAGCGCATCCAGCGTCTCGAGGAATTGATGGGCGGCGTGCTGTTCGATCGCAATGCCAAGCCACCGCTACCGACGGCACTGGCCAAGCGCGTCTACGAACAGGCGGTGCCGGTCTTGTGCGCACTTGAGCAGTTGCAGGACATCGCCCACGAGGATTCGCCGCCGTCGGGGACCTTGCGCTTCGGCCTGCCCCAGGCCGTCACGGACATCGTGCTGTTCGACGCGGTGACCGGCATGAAGCGCCGATTTCCCGAACTCGAGGTGCAGTTGCTCACCGACAGCAGCCCCAGGTTGCAGGAGCGGGTGGACGACGGATCGCTCGATGTCGCGATGCTGATACTGCCCTCGGGGGCGGCGTTGCCGGCCGGCCTGGCGGGCAACCGGGTCGCCCGCTTCGACGTGAAAGTCGTGCAGAGCGCGGACCAGCCGCTGGTCGCGCGCAGGACCGACATGCGTGCGCTGGCCGCCCATGGATGGATCCTCAATCCGGATGGTTGCGGTTATCGCGCGGCGCTGGAACGCGCCATGACGGACAAGGGACAAGCCGTCAGGCTGAGCATCGATACCTACGGCACCGACATGCAACTGCGACTGGTGGCCAGCGGCCTAGGCCTCGGCCTGGTGCCGATCGACGTGCTGCGGGCCAGCAAATGGCATCGCAAGCTGAGCGTGGTGGAAGTCAGCGATTTTGCCCTGGCAATCGACCTCTGGCTGGTCCATCCACGCTATCTGGGGAATCTCCGGCAGGCCGTCGAGGTGCTGCGCGAATCGATCGTGGCGTCGTTCGATGGGCAGTCGGCGCGCGGTGCGAAAGGCGCCGCGTCGAGGTGAGGAGCGCCCTGCCGGTCCGAACACGAGACGTGATCGAATCGGCGAACAACAACGGCCCGAACAACTGGCATCCCCAATCGAGCCGCCGCACCGTGGACGTCGCGCGCGCAGCCGACCGCGAGCGACACACGCTCGGGCAGCATCGTGCGTGACGAAAAACGCGGCCGGGACATCGAGCTGGTTGGCGATGTGACGCGCGCTGGATGAATGGAAGCTGCTCATGACATGCGTTCCATGCTCGGCTGTATCGCCTCACTCAATAGAGACTGAACGCCTCGATCTCTCCCACGTCGGCCGGTATCTCGACGTCACGCGCCCGCTCCAGCATGAGATTCAACAGCCTCGCACGCTCCGCATCGAGCACTTCCGTGCCATCGGTCCCTTCGCGCTCGCTGCCCGCCTCTTTCGTGCTGCTCAGCTTCCGCAATGCCTCGTAATGCTCGTGATTCCTGTACTTTGCACGAAAGCTCTCTTCGGTATGAAGCTGGACCTCGAAATCCCTGCAATCCCGGGTCCGCAGTTTGATGTTGATGCCTCGATATGTCCCGTCACCATACACGAAGGCATTGCGCACCCGCATCACCTTCAGGTCGTGCTTGGCGAAACTGTCGAGCAAACGAAGCGCCGAGGCCGTAAACGTCTTCGCGTCAAGTTTCACCGTATAACGCAGCGCATCGTGCACCTGCCGTGCCGCTTCATCGAGCGGCAGTCCGTTCTCGCGCTGAATCAGCGTGATCTTGCGCGCGATCGACGCTGGCTTCTTGAGCAGGGACGAACGCCAGTACTTGCTATCGGCCCAATCACCACCAACGGCTTTCACCAGCGTCTCGATCCTGGGAGTCTGCTCCTTCTCCAACAGACCTGCCGACTTCGACATCTCCCACGCTTTCGACATCGCCGGCCCCTGGTTCGCCACGCCGCTCGATGTGGCCGGCTTCGGGCTCGCACGCTTCGGCCGCTCGACCTCGCGGCTCCAATCGTCGATCTCCAGCCAACCTTCCGGCCGCGGCATGGCCTTTGCCTTTTCGAGCGTGCCCTCGAGCAGGTGCGCACGTTCGCCATGCTGCCCCGCGAGTTCGAGCGCATGCGATCGCTTGTATTGCTCGTGGTTGGCCTCCTTCAAGTCGAAGCTTTCCTGCGTATGGAACTGGATCTCGACAAGCTTCCGCTCCTCCTCGCCCCGCTCGTTCGGTACGCGCAACTCACCGGTGACGGATACCGCGTTGAACGCTTCCGCCGGTTTCCTGAAGTGATTGACGACCTTCACCCGCGACATCCCGCTCCTGGCCAGTTCCTCGATCGCCTGGGCATACGACTTCCCGAACCCGGCGGCATCGAACACGACTGAATATCGGACGGCGTCGTTCACGCCGCCGCTCGCCTCGCCGAGTGACATCCCCCGCACGCCGATGAAACGCTTGAGTTTCTCCCGCAGCGAGCCGACCGATTTGAGTCGGTGATCCATGTTCTGCAGGCTGGCGCCCTCGATCTTGCCGATCACGCCCTGCATCAAGGGTGTCGCCACTTGCTCGACGCGCTCGGCTGCGGCTCGGATGCGTTTTGCTTCCCGGTCGATCTCCGCCTGCGTCGCGGTTTGCGCGATGCGATCCTGCGGCGTCAGCGATTTCGCCAACAGGCCGAAGCGCTGCTGCTGCTCGATCGACGTCTCCATCACGGCCGCGGCCATCGACGGCATGTTTCGCAACTGCTCCAGGGCGGCATCGGCATCAAAGCGATCGTCGCGCAACAGTCGCGCCGTCTGCTTGCCATACGGCACGTTCCTGACACGTTCGTCGTATTGCTTCTCGACGCGCTCGAACAACGCCATCACCGACATGAAGGTCTCCGTCCCGGTGTTCGACTTGAGTGCATCGGTGCCGACCTTGACTGCCAACGTCAGCAGGTTGCGCGCCGTCAGTTCGGTCTCGCCCTTCACGTAGCCGGGCCGGCCTTCCGGGAACGTCGAGGCCAGCAGGCGGCACACTGGATAGTGATCGAGGATGGCCTCGATGCAGTCGACCGGCGTTTGCGCCCTGCCGTAACGCTCCGCCAGCTCGGGAAACCGTGCCTGCAGCTTCTCGCCAAGCGCCGCCGGCGGCTTTGCGTCGTCGTTGGCGAGCTTGCGTCGCCAGCCCTCGACGGCGTCGTGCAAGCGTTGCGCGACTTCCTTCGCGACCGGGTGATGCGCATGATCGACGGCGCGTCGCGCCGCTTCGAGCTGCGGGTCGATTCTGGCGAGGTCGGGTACGTCATCCGCGATCAATTCGCGCAAGGCATTGCGCAGCTCGCGCTCGGTACCCTCGTAGGTACCGAACATCCAATCTTCCGCGATCTTCTCGCGCAGCGCGTCGGGCTGCGCCATGAAGCGGGTGGCCGCCATGCTCGCCTTGCCCACCAGCGCATCACCCTGTTGCGCATCGATGATGTTGCGCGCGCGCCCGGCGTGATAGCGACGCTCCGCGTCATAGGCCGTCTGCGCGGTCTTCTGCGGTTTGAAGGAGCGCTGCTCTCCCTTGCGACGGGCGCGGTCCGCGACGACTCTCGTGATGAGCTCGGTAAGCTTCGGATAGCCGGCGAAAACGTAGGCATCGTCCCCATCGGTATCCATGTCGCGCTTGCGCAGCTCGCGGATCGGCACCGCGCCCAGTTCGCCCGGCAACAGCAGGTCCTTCACGCGCAAGCTTCCCGTAGTCGTCATCGAAACTGCCGATCGAGGACGCGCTCTCGATTCCGTCCAGGCCGACAGCGTCTTCATGTCCTCCGTTGAGCACGCCAGGTCGAGGTCCGCATAGGCCTTCGGCCAGGCGCCCTTGGGTGGGATGATCAGCATGCCCTTGCTGTGCAGGATGTCAGCATCGCTTTGTTTCGCGTCGTCGAAGCCTGCATAGCTGTACTGGATCGCGAAGCAGTCGTTCTCGAGAAACTTCGCCGTGAGATCCCCTGTCTTCGTCGTCTTGACGCGCGCCGCCTCGATCGGCAGCAGGTTTTCCTTGTCGTAAGGCGGCTTGCCCAGCAGCACGTCACCGCCCTTCTCGTCGAACGCGCGGCCCTTTTCCCCTGGCAGGTGAAGGTTGTCGTCGGCCGACGGCACCGCTCGAACCTTGCGCCCCTCGTAGCCGCCATTGACCAGCAACCGGTACTGCTGCAGCTTGGTGACGTTCTCGGGCGTGAGCGGCCCGGGCCGGCTCGCATCGAGCACCGGTGGCTTGTCGCTGCCCGTCGCGGTCCTGAAGATCTCGTTCAGCCTGCCCTCGATGAGCCCCCTGGCCTCTTCCACTGCCGCCTCGTCGCGCGGGAAATGCTGCAGTGCCTGGGGCGGCATGTAGCTCGGCTCCTGCTCGAAAGACTCGATCAGCTTGCGCTGCGCCGTGTCCGCCGTATCGGTGCGCGACGCGTTCCACGCATTGATAAGCCTCGCCACGGCGGGAATCTGCATCGCGGCCTCGTAGCGCAGGAATCCGCAGCCATCGTTCGGGCACAACGCGATGTCCTCGCCGGAGGCTGGATCCACGGGCTTGAATGGATGCTCGGGACCCGGCACGTCGGGAAACCAGCCGATCCTCAGCGTGCCTTCCACCGCGTGATCGACGGGCACCGTCTCCAGCAGCGAGCGCTGGATGCGCGACCAATCCTCCCGCTGCGGCCCGAGCTTCGAGACCAGCTTCATGAACGGGCTGGTCGGCGCGCTATCGGAGTAGCGGATCGCGGGCAGACGTCCGTAGCCGCGCTTGGATCCGGCCAGGATCGCTTGCGGCCGCATGCTCGGCACCTTCAGGTGGCTGCCGCCGAACATGTCGAAGCGCCACTGCTCGCCGTGGTGGGTGATCGTTCGCGCCAGCATGAAGGGGCTCAACGGACCGGGCAGCTTCACCTCGGTGACCGGCTGGCCGGTCAGGCGCGAATAGAACGAATATTGCGGCCCGCCATCGGCTTCGTCGCTCTTCAGCGTGTTCCCCCTCATGTCGATGAGCGTGTAGCGGGGCGCGCCTTCTCCTTCCTGAACCGCGCGCAGCATGCCGGGTGTCGTTTTCATGCCGGCCTGCAATTGATCGAGGTCGAGCGGGATCGGCTTGCTATTCGCCGTCAACAGCGTTTCCGCGCTACGCATGCGAGCATCGAGCGCGTCGAAGATGTCGTCGCCCACCTCGATCTGCGCGATGAGGTTCCAGCTCATTTCCTGCAGGTCGGAGGTGACCGTGTCGCGCGTGCGATCGAGCAGGTGCTCGATCCAGCCCCCCAGCTCGGCGCGCCGCTCCAGCACCTCGGTGCGTGGCGAGTCGACCCAGCGCGTCTTCCACAGGCTTCGCATGATCGAGAACGACTTCAATAGATGAACGAAGCTCAGCGCGGGACGACGCGTATCGAATTGCTCCGTCGACTGGCCGGCGCCGGGTTCGGGATCCGCCTCTTCCAGCAACATGCCGAGCTTGCGGTCGGCGATCGGCTGCAGTCGATTCATCAGCTTCAAGGCGGCCTCGCGGTGCCGCACGAGATCGGGGCTTCGCAGCACCGGCACGAGGCCCATGCAGAGCGTGCCCAGCGATTCGAGATTCTCGCCGCGCAGTCCGTCCGCATCGATCAAGGCGTGAAGTCGCGCCAGGGCGGTCGGCACGAGCGGCTTCATCGCCTTTTGCATGCGAGCCGAGCCGAGCGCCTTGAAGATGATGCCGATATGCCTGGATGACGCCGTGCCGAGCAGTTCGCCCTTGTACGTGTCGAGATGGGCCGCGAGCGTGTGCAGGCGCGACTGCGAAAGCGCCTGCAGGTCGTCGGCGCTGTCGGCCTCCACCGAATGCAGGCGGGAGATCGCGTTCGCGAGCTGCGCGATCGACACCATGTTGAACTCCGGCCATTGCCGCCCGCCCTCAAAAATGGACTCGACGATGGCCTGGAGCGCGGCAACGCAGGCCGGCTCGCGCGGCCACCTGCTCAGCGCATTGGCCAGTGTGGCGAGCGAGCGAGCCCCGAACTTCGCCGGATCGACGAGCGCTTCCCGGCGATCGACCAGCGTCTGCGCGAGCGCGCGCCCCGCCCCGACGCATCGTTCATCCTCGGGCCATTGGCTGAGGGCGGCGAGCGTATTGGCAAGCCCCTGATCGTTGAACTCGGCGCGCAGCCCATCGTCCTCGCTGATGCGCTTCGCCAATGCTCCGGCCACGCTCAGGCTGGCCGGCTCGGCACGCCAATTCGACAAGGCGTTGAGCGTATTGCTGATGTCCTCGCTGTTCATCGCCCCGAGCAGGGATTCGTCCTGCGCCAGCCGCTTCGCCAACTCTCGCGCCGCGTCCGCGCTGCCAGGCAGTTCCGGCATCTTGCCCAGGACGTTCAAGGTTCCGCTCATCTGGTGGACGGCAAACGCCTCGCGCAAGCTTTTTTCATCGACGATGCGAGCGGTCAACGCGGCGGCCAGCTCCGCGCATGTTTCGTCCTCCGGCCACTTGCCGAGCGCGGCGAGGATACCTGCGATTTCCCGAACGCCGAATTGCTTGAGTGCCTGCTTGTTGCCGAGCAGACGGCGCGCAATATCGCGAGCGCCAGCGACGTGCTCCGGTGCGTCCGGCTGCCGTGCCATCGCCGACAGGGCATTGACGGAATCGAGCGAATACCCGACCAGTTCCCCCTCGTTGCCCAGGCGCTCGACCAGCGTCAGCGCCGCATTGCGGCACACCGCGTCCTGCGGCCAGTGGCCGAGCGCGTTGGCCACCAGGCTGACATGGCCGCCCGCGAGGCGACGCGCCGGCTCGCCATTCGGCACGAGCACGCTCGCCAGGGTCCGCGCGGCCGGGACGCTGCTCGCTTCCTTCGCCCACATCCGCAATGCATTGAGCGCCTGCACGGCCTCCTGCTCGTTGAACGAGCTCACGAGGAGCGGATCGTTCGCAATACGCTTCATCAACGCGAGCGCCGCGTTTTTGCAATTGGGGGCTTCCGACCATTTCGCCAATGCGGCCAGTACATTGCTGACTTCCTGCTCATTGAATCCGGCCTGCAACTCGGAGCGAGAAGCGATCTGCTTCGCCAGCGTGTTCGCGACATTCCAGCAAGGTTTTGCCTCCGGCCACTTCGACAAGGCGTTCAACACGTTCGCGAGGGACTGCTCCTGCAGCCCCCTGGCCAGTTCCGGTTCGCCCTCGAGACGCGCCACGAGCGCCTGCACCACCTTGATGCAAGACGTGATCTGTGGCCATTTGCTGACCACATTGAGCACGCTCGCGAGTTCCTGCGCGTTCAAGCTGTTGCGCAATTCGCGATCGCTCTCCAGGCGCATGATCAAATGCCGGTGCGCGCCCTGCGAGTCGGCCCCGAGCCCGCCCCGCACCAGGGCGTTCAGCGCATTGCTGACGCCCTGCGCCGTCATGGCCTTGCGCATTGGCTCGTCATCGCCGACGCGCGCCGCGATCTTTTCGGTTGCCATGCGGCAGGCCTCGTCTTCCGGCCATTTGGCGAGCGCGCCGAGTACGTTGCTCACGCCGTGCGCGTCCAGGGACTTCACCAGCAGCGGCTCGGCCTGGATCTTAGCGGCCAGGACCTGCGCCACCCGGCTGCAGTTCGGATCATTCGCGCACCGCGAAAACGCGTTGAGAAACATGCTCAGGCTCTGCCCGCTCAAACCATGCAGGCTCTTCGTATTGTCGAGCAGCCGCTTCGCGACGCCCGACAGCGCCATTTCACGCGGCTCGCCGGGTAGCTTCGAAAACGCGTTGAGCAGCAGCGCCGTTACCTTCGGGTCGGTAAAATTCGCCGTACTCTCTTCGTCAGTCACTTCGTGGGCAATCCATTCGATCGCGCCGAGCGCGGCCGGGACGCGCTCGAACTTGCTGAGCCGGTTCGCCAGGTGGCCGAGGTGATAGTCGGACCCGCCGCTCAACCATTCCGCCTTGACCAGGTAGTGCGCCACGTCCTCGATGCGCGACTCGATCTCGAGGTCCGGCACGGGTCGATTCCGCGCGGCCGGCCGGCGCGGCATGAAGGTGTCGAGCAAGGCCAGGTATTGCCCAAGCCAAAACAGCGAGATGTCGGGCTTGTCCTTGCGATCCAGGAATGCCAGCGCACGCGGATACTTTTCTTTTCGCACAAGCATGTTGTCGGTTGCGAGCGCGAGCACGGCCTCGCGTGAGTGTTCGATACCGGCTTGCAGGTAGTGTCGTTGAGACTCGCGCTGGGAGATCAAGGTCCGCACATCACGGGGATCGATAGGCCGGTAGTCGATCACGTCGCGCGACGGCCCGTTCGTGGTGAAGTCGTAATCGATCGTGCGCGCCTCCCGATTCGATCCGGCATGGCGCGGCGCACGCAGCGGAAGCGCCTGCGAGGCTGGCGCCCCGAGGGTACCGGTGCCGGTTGCCGCGAGCGGGGACGGCGCCCCGCGCGGGAGCGAAGGGGCTGCCGCATCTCGCGACCGTCGATTGGAGCCCTTGCCACCGGACGCCCTCGGTTTCGATTGAGTCTTCGTCCCCGGCTCGCGGTTCAGCGGGATGTCGGCGGGACGGGGCGATCCTCCCGCTCGCGGGGCAACCGAAGCAGGCGCTTGGTGGATTTCGGGTGGTGTATTCGATGCCATGCTCTGCAATTCGTGCACGGTCAGCCCTACGTGCGCGGCAAGCCATGGCGCCAGGCTGCCTTCGTCTTGCTCCGACGACGCGAGGCCCACGAAGGTGCCATGCAGTTGCCCGTCGTGTTGCGCAAGGTACGACTCCACCATCTTGATGGTCGCGTGGTCGAGCGGCAATCGACTGGTGCCCAGGAGCTCATCCTCGGTCTTGAAGTATCCCTGCACGACACCCGTGCCTCGCGTATAGGTCGTGGGCATGGCGGTGCCTTCGACGCTCGCGGGACTGATCGACGAACGGAAATAAGGAGACGAGGAAGAGGAGGCAGCGGCTTTCGCACCATATATCTGCGCTTCTTGCTCAAGCGACGGATCCCGGTTTACGGCCAAGCCGTCTTCGCGGACGTCGGTCGCCGGTACTTGGTGCCGCATCTGTTGGACCACGTGCCAGGCTTCATGGGGAAGATGTCGATCGGCACCTGGCCCCAGATAGATGTCCGAGCCTTGCGCATATGCCTCGGCGCCGATGAGCGCGGGACGCGGCGAGTTTCGGTGCACCGAAACGTCTCCGAGGTTCATCCCCGATAGCGATTCGGTACTGCCGCGCAGGTCTTCGGGCAAGCCCTCCGTGGGTCCGGAAGCGCTCCGACCGGGAGGCGTCTGCGAGTTCGTCGGTTTGCGGCGGCTACGAGTGAACATCGACTGCCTCCGGGGCATGTGTGTTCAAAGAACCGTCTGGCAGGTCGACCTGCTCGAACCCGTCGATCACGAGTCGTCTAGGCCGACCGTCCATCCGAACAGTACACTTATCTTCGCCCGCAACACCCCGTAAGCGGCAATCTAGGTGCGGAAACAGCCGCATCGAGGCGAAATGGGTGTCGTTGGCGCTGACCTCGCAGACTACTTCGAAAGGATTCTCGACACCTAGACAGTGCCTGCATAAAAATTCGGATACTTGGGATCAGAGTGCCGCGAATCGAGCTGCCACATTGATCCAACTGGCCCGCCCTACACGATTCGAACGTGTGACCTACGGCTTAGAAGGCCGAAGGTTTTTGCATTCCTCGACATGGATCCGCATTGAAATCCTCCACTAAGTCACTGAAAAAAAACAATTTTCTATCAATCCGTCGAAAAGCGATGTTGACCTAGATTGATCTAAAATCCTAGAATTCGGTTACATGGCGGTTACATGAAAACTAGGAACCTTTCACCCGATGTCCAAGGTCAACTTCACGGTCGCGCGAGTCGACGCGCACCACTGCCCTGACGGCAAGCCACAAGCATTTCTCTGGGACAGCCGAGCACCTGGCCTTGGACTCCGCGTCACGGCGAACGGTGTCAAGGCGTACATTTTTCAGTCTAAGGTGCATGGGAAAACCGTGCGGATCACCATCGGTGACCCACGCAGCTTCACGATAGAAAAGGCTCAGGCCGAGGCCAGGCGCCTGCAAACGCTCGTGAGCGAAGGCAAAGATCCTCGAGAAGTAGCCGCTGCAGAGAAAGAGATGCATGCACGAGCACGAGAGGAGCGTCTCGAACGCGAAGCTCTTGCGCGGAAAATGGCCGAAGATGAGTTGCTAAGAACATCGCTACTCGCCCGCACGGCCTGGAACGCGTACATGGATGCCCCCCACGAAAAATGGGGAGAGCGACATCGCGCCGATCATATTCAGGCGGCCGATCCTGGCGGAGCACCAAGAAAGCGCGGTGAAGGTGTCACGCTTGCCGGCCCTCTTGCGCCTTTGCTCGATATGCCACTTTCGCAGGTCAATGCTGATGTTGTGAAGGCCTGGTTTCGCAGTCAGCAAACGACTCGGAAGACGATGGCAACGAACGCGTACCGAAAATTTCGTGCGTTCATTCGATGGAGTGCGGCATCAGAGCAGTTTCGTGCAGCAACGAATGCTGACTGCTGCATCGATCCGGCCGTTAAGGATACGATCCCGCGGCAACGAGCAAAGGAAGGCGACTGCTTGCAGCGGGAACAGTTAGCATCCTGGTTCAGCGCTGTCAGGGCCATATCTAATCCCGTAATCTCAGCTTATCTTCAGGGGCTGCTGATCACGGGAGCTCGACGCGAAGAGCTGGCATCACTTAAGTGGACCGACGTTGACTTTCGGTGGCGCAGCATAACATTGAACGACAAGATCGAAGGAACGGGTGGTCGTACTATTCCCCTCTCGCCATATCTCTCAGAGTTGCTGCTACACCTCAAGCACCTCAACGAGTTGCCGCCGAATCGACGTCAAGTCAGAGAGCTCGCAAACCAAGGAAAGCAGTGGTCCCCCTCTCCGTGGGTATTTGCAAGCAAGAAGGCCGGGGATGGCAAATTGGCGGAACCGCGAATCGCACATAACAAAGCGCTCGCAAGCGTCGACTTGCCACATCTCAGCTTGCATGGGCTCCGACGCTCATTCGGCACCTTGTCTGAATGGGTTGAAGTACCGACAGGGGTGGTCGCTCAAATTCAAGGCCATCGACCGTCAGCAATTGCGGAAAAACACTACCGACGTCGTCCGCTAGACTTGCTGAGAAAATGGCATGATTTGATTGAGGCATGGATACTAGAGCAAGCTGATCTCGAATTTTCAGATTTCTAATCTACGGTCAGTGAAACTGATGTATCGAGAGTCAAACCGGATGGCGCCGGAGACAGCAGCAGGACTAGCACATTGCCAGCGTGCCGCCGGCGCCCCGGAAAGCGATGCGCTGGTGCCACACGCGCCCCAAGGACAGCATTGCCTGAGCGGTGTCGGCAACGTACCTCGAGTAGCAAACAAAAACCCCGCCGCGCAATACAGCATAGTGTGCCGCACGGCGACACGCGCTATGCCAGCACGTCCACACGCCCGGGCCGCACTCGCGCCGCGCCAAGCCGTCGACAAGCTGGCTGGTGAGCTGCGATTTTTTATCCGTCGATGAAGGAGATCGCATGAAACGCTCGTTGCTAGGTTTCAGCGCAGGTCATACGAATCTCAAGGTAAAGATGTACGTGAGTAACTGGCCGCCTCGCCCACGGCGCAGCCGATGCTCGACATCACGATGGATGCGAGAGGCGCCAAGGCACCGGGAGCCATTCGGGGCTTTAACTCGCTCGTTGCGGCGGGAGGTGTCATCGCCGCTGGAGCGGATAGACACCATCAGCGCTCAGCCAATCACTCGCAGCGTGCGTCGCTCGCTCAAGTCGTCGTGAATCATATCGCGTACTGAACTGGCCAGAACTCTACTGGCGACAACACTTCAGGCACCCGAGGTCGTCGTGTTGGCAAGCGATCCGTCGACCCATAAGCGTTTATGGCATGCCCAAGAGTTAGCTGTTCAAACATCGCGCGAGGGTCATTCAATCTTCGAGAGAATGCTCGTCGCCAAGTCGATGCTGCCGGACCGCTCGAGGAGGTTGACCGAATATTTTCAAAAATGCCAATCGCATTCGTTCGCGGTCGCCGAAACCTGTCTCACGGGCGATAGTCCCGATCGGGTGCACGCTAGTCTCCAGCATGAATCTAGCTGCCTCCGCGCGAAGCTGCTCTATCGCCCTCGCGGGGGATTGCCCCGTCTCTTCGCGAAATACGCGGTTAAATTGCCTGCGACTCATACTGGCCGCTTCAGCGAGGACATCAACGGACAGCCTAGCGCTCAGATTTTCCTTCGCATAGATCAGCGCCTTCTGAATTCTGTCCGTCTTTGCGTCCAGTTCCAGCAGCACAGAAAATTGAGATTGAGCCCCTCCGCGTCGCTGGTGAACAACGATACGCCTTGCCACCGATCTGGCCACTTCCGGGCCCAAGTCGCTCTCGACCATAGCCAAAGCGAGATCCAGACCGGCCGTCATCCCAGCGGACGTCCAGATATTGCCGTCGACCACATATATCTTGCCCTCCTCCAACAGAACCTGCGGATATCGTCTCCTGAATTCCTGAGCGTGCACCCAATACGTTGTTGCGCGCCTGCCATCTAATAATCCCATCTCCGCCAGCATAAACGAACCCGTGCAGATCGAAGCGATTCGCCCTGCCGACGGCTGGGCTTGGCGAACGATTTTCATCAGACCGCTACTAGGAAGGATGCAATCGTTGTTTCCCGAGACAATCAGCGTATCGCCTACTCCCGCGTCTAGTGGAATGGTATCGATAGAAAAGCCCACCGACGATTGCACCGAACCTCCGTGCTCAGAAGCGACACAGAACTCGTAGATCGCGCGCTCCGAAAGGTGATTCGCGTATTCGAACACTGTTCCGATCGCGAGGGACATAGGCTGAAAGCTCGGGTAAATGATCAGGCAAACTGTGTGCATAGGGAGTCTCTATTACTTCAATAAGCGCGTCCAATCATGGCCCAAATTGTGGCATCCCCGACATGGAGGCTTAGAGAGTTTCGACGTATTATCGTCGCACATCTTTGGTTAATTAAACTTTAAACACAAAGGAAAAACACAATGGATCGACAAGAAAAATCTCTCTACGATCGGCTCGGCGGGGCATACTCCATCGCCACAGCAGTGGACCGCTTGATCGAAAATCTTCATAGGAACGAAACGCTTAATCATACCAACGCAAAGGTGAAGGCGTTTCATAGTGAAGCATTCAAAGCCGGCTACAAGTTCATGGTAACGGCGTGGGTCATCGAGACGACCGGCGGCCCAAAATGTTACCCGGGACGCGGAATGCTCGAATCTCATCATCACCTCGTTCTTAGCCAGTACGAATTCGATGTGACAGCGCACGAGATTCGCAATACGCTCTATCAACTAGCTGTTCCGCGTCAGGAAATCGATGAATTCATGGAAATCATCCATCTCTATCGTGACGAGATCGCCACTCCGACCACCTAACCGCCCTGCGAATACGGAGTGCAGGGAGATCAACACGCAACCTCGCCATACCGTCTTCGGACCTTTGGGTGCGGGGCCACAGGTGGAAATCCTAACCGACTTATCGCTGACCACTGACCCTGCTGCGGCGATTAGAGCACATTTCGCTGGGCGCGACCCGCTTAAGCAGTGCAGTTCCGGCAAGGCGCCATGAACACTGAGCCTCGTTGTCCGAACCAAAAACCTTAGACCGGAGACTTGCAAACGGAGCTGAACAATGCAAAGTCTTACAGCAACGGGGCCTTGAACTGTCGTTGCTCACACAACCAAGTTCAGATGATAGATACCCGGTGACGCCACTTGCAATGTCGCCGGGTATCTCATCACGACCGACGCCGTAGGCGGGTACCGCGCGAGGGTGGCGTGCCGCTGGCATCGATCGCGTCGCGACTTGGGAATTCGCAACGCAAATGACGTGGAAGACGCTTGCTATCAGCGCTGCCTGAAATGTCATGCTTTTGCGGCGCAGCGGACGCCTACGCCAGTTGCCAGCGTATTAAAGGGACAAGCGGTCGGCAGTGAAAAAAACGATGCTCTGGATGTTTTCCCTTAGATCCGTTCGCTAGCGCAGAATTTCAGTGTAGCCCGGAGCGAACGAGGCGCCCATCGTAGCATCGTCGTCGTGCAGTCCGCGCAGTGGCCGGCTTGGGCTGAAGATGTACTGACGCTCCTGCGCAATCCGCCCGATAACCTGCTGCAAGCAGAGAAGCAAGCCCTGCTTAACGCAGCGTCGGATGCGCTGCTTGGGGTACGGCATCCCTGACCAGGAACGCGCAGCCGGAAACACCGACCACCACACAATCTTCATGACCGGCGGTGACACCGAGATTCACGCGGCTGAATGCCACGTCTTTCAGGTACCAATCCTGACAGAGATTCGCCAGCAGGCGGACGAATTCGATGTGCGAATTGACGTCACGCTGTCTTATGTGGTCCAGCCTTGTCGCACACGCCGGAACTTGCGGCGATACCTTTCTACATGGGTTGGTTGAAAGGCCGGCAATCTTGGCGGAGGGCTGAACGACTTCCGGGCACACGCCCTGAAGAACACTGCGAACGATGACGAACCCCTACGCGGATAAGCTTTGCCGTGGACGTTACACGAAAAGCCGCAATGGGGAGTTATCCGCGATCACAGTCCAATCATAGACCAGCGGCGTCTAGCATTCCCTGGGCAGTCCAGAGCTCACTAAATTACGAGCGGTGTACTCGTGGGTTAAGGTCACAACAGGGACAAATACATTGATAATGTCAGATTCACGTCGACTTGCTGCTGCGCAGATGTTTTCTTCGTTACCGCCATCCGGCACCGAACCGCGATATCAGTGGTTGCTTTCTCATATGACAAAGAGGTCGCGGCAGCAACGCCCCTCTGATCTACAAGGTAGTGGACTGACTTGAGTTCATTGAAACAAGCACTCCGCGAAGGACGCTTCGTCTGCGTGCTGGAAATCATCACGCAACAATCCTCGTCGCGCACCGCCGCGTTCGATCAAATCGTGCAATGCAGGCATATCGCGGGCTGGCCATTGCTGCCGGCCTTCGCCGATCGTGTAGGCCTGAACTCGGAAATGAGTCCCTTGGAAAGCGCCAGCGCATTGGAAACGCCGACTTCGTCGCTGGTGCACTTTTCAGGCAAGGATCGCGCGCGTGCCGACCTGCTGCGTCAGATGGAATCGATGCGCGGCCGAGGTCTGAAGCAGTTGCTGCTACTGAGCGGCGATCGCTTGCCTGGCCATGATCCCGGCCAGGCGACTGTGCGCTATCTGGAGTCGGTGCCCGCCCTGCAGATTGCCCGCGAGCACGGCCCGGACTGGCTGCTAGGCGCGGCGTTGAATCCATTCAAATATCGCGAGGAAGAAGGCGGCGCCCAGTATCTCAAGGCCGAGAAGAAGCTGCTTGCCGGCGCTGACTTTCTTACGCTGCAACTGGGTTTCGATGCCGCGAAGCATCTCGAGGCGCAAACCTGGATGCGCGCCCAGGCACGCGTGAAACCCATGCTGGCCTGCGTGATGCGACTGAACGCCCGACGCGCGGAGGTTCTGCAGGGCGTGCCGGGCGTCGTCATCACCGAGTCTATGCGCGGGGTCCTGAGTATGGAGCGACAGGTGTCGCCGGACTTTGCCGAGGCACGCAGCCTGCAGCGCCTGGCATTGCAGATCGTTGGTCTGAAATTAATGGGCTATGCCGGTGTGCACCTCTCCGGCGTGCATACGCTGGAAGAGTTGCTTGCGTTGGAGCAGGAGATTTCGGAGCAGCGCAACAGCATGCGCTCGCTGGCCGAATGGAGCGAACGGGAACACGAGCTGGCAGATGCCGGGAGCGCCACAGGTGATCTTCGCTCCCGAAACCAATGCGTGGCAGATGGGGCGATCCGATGTCGCCGCCAGCCGCCGCGAGCGCATGCGCTATACGTTGCTCTCCACAGTTCACGACGCGCTGTTTGATCGCAAGGGATGGCTCGGCAAGGCGGTCGGCTGGAGCGTGACACAGCCGATCTGGAAAACCCGCATGGGAGCGGATGCGCTGCATGCTGTCGAAAGGGCGGTCAAGCGGCCGCTGGTCGGTTGCGATACTTGTGGTAGCTGTCGCTTGCAGGACACGCTCTACGTGTGTCCCGAAACATGCCCTAAAGGGCTGGCGAACGGCCCCTGCGGCGGCACCCGGCTCAATCGTTGCGAATTCGATGATCGCGAGTGTGTACACAGCGTCAAATACCGGCTCGCCAAATCAACCGGTCAGTTCGCCTTGCTGGCGCAGACGCTGATTCCTTGCATCGAAGATCGCGGCAGGCACCGTAGCTCCTGGCCCGCATGGTTCGAGCCGGAAGATTTAGCGCAGGACATCGAATCGAGTCCCAGCGAGTGATCGCCGACCGAGCGAAAATCGGCGCTCAAACCTCGTCATGCACGGCGAGGTTGCAATATTGCCCCTTGAAATAGAGCAGCGGCTGCGCGGCCGCCGCGGCCTGCACGTCGATCGCCTTCACCTCGCCGACCACGATCAAGTGATCGCCGGCGGCGTATTCGGCGTAAATTTCGCAGTCAAGCCAATGGAGGCTGCCGGCGATGATCGGATTGCCGAGCGGCGAAGCCCGCCATTCGACGCCCTGCCACTTGTCCGTGCCCCGTCGTGCGAACTGATTGGAAATTCCGATCTGCTCGTCCGACAGGATATTGACGACGAACCGGCCCGCCTGGCGAATCTTCGGGTAGCTGGCCGAGTTGCTCATCACGTTGAACGACACCAGCGGCGGGCTCATCGATACGCTATGGAACGATTGGCAGGTAAAGCCGATCGGCTCGCTATCGACGTGCGATGCGATCACCGTGATACCGGACGCGTAGTGCCCAAGCGCTTCGCGAAAGCGCAATGGCTCGATGGCAGCACTGAGGATTGACATGATAGTAAAGAGATGGCGGGTGAGGTTCGAGCCGGTGGCGTCCGGGCTGCGACAGCCCGCTTCGGTCCCGCGGGACGCGAGACGCGAAGCGGCGCAAGCAACGGACGCGTTCGATTTCCGAGGATCGCGCCCGCTTTCAACTCGATACTAGTTCGAGAGCTCCTGCCGAACGATGTCCGCGCCGGCGCTCAAGGCTTCCAGCTTGCCTCTCGCCACCGCACGCGACAGCGGGGCCATGCCGCAGTTGGTGCAGGGGTAGAGCTTGTCGGCATCGACGAACTTCAGCGCCTTGCGCAAGGTATCGGCCACGGCCTCCGGCGTTTCGACGGTATTGTTCGCCACGTCGATCGCGCCCACCATCACCTTCTTGCCGCGAATCAGCTCGATCAGCTCCATCGGCACATGGGAGTTATGGCATTCGAGCGACACCATGCCGATGCTGGATTTTTGCAGCTTGGGGAAGGCTTCCTCGTACTGGCGCCATTCCGATCCCAGCGTCTTCTTCCAATCGGTGTTGGCCTTGATGCCGTAGCCGTAGCAGATATGCACGGCCGTTTCGCAGTTGAGCCCTTCAATCGCCTTTTCCAGCGTCGCGACGCCCCATTCGTTGACTTCATCGAAGAAGACGTTGAACGCGGGTTCGTCGAACTGGATGATGTCCACGCCGGCGGCTTCCAGCTCCCTCGCCTCCTGGTTCAGGATCTTGGCGAACTCCCACGCCAGCTTCTCGCGGCTCTTGTAATGATCGTCGTACAACGTATCGATCATCGTCATCGGGCCAGGCAGCGCCCATTTGATCGGTTGCTTGGTCTGCTGACGCAGGAACTTCGCATCTTCGACGAACACCGGCTTCTTGCGCGCCACCGCACCCACCACCGTCGGCACGCTCGCATCGTAGCGATCACGGATCCGGACCGTCTTGCGGTGTTCGAAATCGACGCCGTCGAGGTGCTCGATGAAGGTCGTCACGAAATGCTGACGCGTCTGCTCGCCGTCGCTGACGATATCGATACCGGCATGTTGTTGCTCCTGCAACGACAGCCGCAACGCGTCTTGCTTGCCCTCGGCCAGACCTTCGTCCTGCAGCTTCCAGGGCGACCACAGCGTCTCGGGCTGCGCGAGCCAGGAAGGTTTGGGCAAACTGCCGGCGGTGGAAGTGGGCAACAGTTTCTTCACGATAGAGAACCTTGTGTCTTGATTGATCAAAGCGCGCAGGTGGCGGACCACTGCTCGAGTACGGCCTGATAGGGTTTGATGAAGTGTTCCTCGGCGAACCTGCCCTGCTCGACGGCCAACCGGCTGCGTTCCTCGCGATCGTAGACAATCCGGGTCACCGAGAAATCCTCGTGCTTCAAGCTCGGCCGATAGGTTTTCCCCGCCGCGGAATTCGCGTTGTAGATTTCGGGCCGGTAAATCTTCTGGAACGTATCCATCGTGCTGATGGTGCCGATCAGTTCGAGATCGCTGTAATCGCCGAGCAAATCGCCCGCGAAATAGAACGCCAGCGGCGCAACGCTGTTCGGCGGCATGAAGTAGCGCACCTGCAGGCCCATTTTCTTGAAGTACTCGTCGGTCATGGAATACTCGTCCTGCTGGTATTCGACACCGAGCACCGGATGCTGGTTGGCCGTCCGGTAATAGGTCTTGCTGCTCGACACGCTCAGGCAGATGACCGGCTGCTTCCTGAAGTTGGCCCGGTAGGTGTCCGATCCGACAAAGCTCTTGAACAGCTTGCCGTGAAGGTCGCCGAAATCCTCCGGTGCGCTGAACCCCGAGTGATTCTTGTTGTGCTCCAGCAGCAGCACGCTGAAGTCGTAATCCCGAACGTAGGACGAGAAATTGTTCCCGACGATGCCATCGATGCGCGTGTCGGTCTTTCGATCGACGATGGTCGTCTTCAGCACTTCGATCAACGGCAGGGAATTCAGGCTGCTTTCGCCATCGACACTCATTTCCACGGAAATGATTTCGAGATCGACCGCATAACGGTCGCCCTTCGGGTTATCCCAATGCGCCAGGGCATTGAACCGGTTGTCGATCATCCTGAAGGTATTGCGCAAATTTTCCTGGCGGCTCTCGCCTCTCGCCAGATTGGCGAAATTGGTGGTGATACGCGTGCTCTCGGCAGGACGGTAATCCTCATCAAAGCGAATGCTTTTGATGGAAAACTTGAAATCGTTACTCATGTCGGTCTGGCGCCCTGATTTTTGAATGAAACTCGCAGCTTTATTCGGCGAATTTCAGGGAATCGATAACTGGGCAAATCTTAAGTCAATCCATTCATGAATAAAAGTGAATTTACTTCATCCATCCATTATATTCACTCATGTCATGAAATGACGAGGGCCGCGCCACGCGGCCAGGGAACGGCCGCCGCTGATCGGTAGCGCCGGAAGCACGCTGGCGCTGCCCTCACGGCAGGCTCACGACTCGATTGCGGAATCGTCGTCGCCGTAGAACTTCACGCCAAGCTGAATGCGCTCGCGGCCGCTTTCTAGGCGATGCCGATTGGTATCGCGCAGCGAGTACACGCAGCCGCAATACTCCTGCTGGTAGAAGTTTTCGCGCTTGCTGATTTCGATCATGCGCGCGGAGCCGCCGCCTTTGCGCCAGTTGTATTCCCAATACAGCATGTCGGGATAATGCGAGGCTGCGCGTACACCGCAATCGTTGATCTGTTGCATGTTCTTCCAGCGAGAAATACCGAGCGAACTCGTGATCACGGGAAAACCGTGCTCGTGCGCGTACAGTGCGGTGCGCTCGAAGCGCATGTCGAAGCACATCGTGCAGCGCGCACCGCGCTCGGGCTCGTGCTCCATGCCCTTCGCGCGCGCGAACCAGTCGTCGCGATCGTAATCGGCATCCACGAACGGGATCCCAAATTTCTCTGCGAAACGGATGTTCTCATCCTTGCGCAAGTCGTATTCCTTGCGCGGATGAATATTGGGGTTGTAGAAAAAGATCGTGAAATCGATACCCGAGGCGAGCATCGCTTCCATCACTTCCCCGGAACACGGCGCGCAGCACGAATGCAGCAGCAGCTTGTTGTGGCCGCCGGGCAGCAGCAACGGTTTGCGTGGGTCGGTGTGGGGCATCGCGATATCCAGGGGAAAGCCGATCGCGGATTATCCGGGACCGGGCATCGCTACGACCATCGATACTTATTCATGGATCGATCGATTTGCCTCATGGGTCGGGCGATGCACGGGCGAGGTCGCGCCTCAGACGCGGCACGCCAGGGCGTCGCCGATGCGCGCGAACAGCTCGGCATCGGCCACCTCGGCGCGCTGCGCGATCTCGGCGTGATCGGCAGCATCAGGCCACGAATCGGACAGCGCACCCTGCGCATCCGAACTCGCCACCCAGGCGCGCGCGACCGTCAGCAGCACGTTGCGCTCACTCGCCAGCCAGCGCGCCACTGCGATGCGCCCGATCTCTTCATATAGCGCCCAGCACGATTCGTCGTCGCGCTCGAGGGCGGTCATCAGCATGTCCAAAACAGCTGCGTCGTTGGTACTCATCTCGTGTTTCTCCAGGATCCTGCCTGCCCGCGAGGAGCAGGCACCGACGATGCGCGCTTCAGCGGGCCTGGGCGCGCAGCGTCTTCGCCGCAGACACCAGATTGGTCAGCGCCGGGATCACCTCCGCCCACTGACGGGTCTTCAGGCCGCAGTCCGGATTCACCCACAGGCGCTGCGCCGGAATCCGCTCGGCCGCCTTGTTCATCAACGCGACGATGTGCTGCTCGGTAGGGATGTTCGGCGAGTGAATGTCATACACGCCCGGCCCGATTTCGTTCGGATAGCGGAAATGGTCGAATGCGTCGAGCAGCTCCATGTCCGAGCGTGATGTCTCTATCGTGATCACGTCGGCGTCCATCTCGGCGATCGAGGCGATGATGTCGTTGAACTCCGAATAGCACATGTGCGTATGGATCTGCGTTTCGTCGCGCACGCCGTTGGCCGTGATGCGAAACGATTCGACGGCCCAGCGTAGATACTCGCCCCACTGCGCGCGGCGCAACGGCAGGCCTTCACGCAGCGCAGCCTCATCGATCTGGATCACCTTCACGCCAGCTCGCTCGAGATCCAGTACCTCCTCGCGGATCGCCAGTGCGAGCTGAAGACAGGACACCGAACGCGGCTGGTCGTCACGTACGAAGGACCAGTTCAGGATCGTGACCGGGCCGGTCAGCATGCCCTTCATCGGCTTTTGCGTCAGCGATTGCGCGTAGGTGATCCATTCCACCGTCATCGCTGCCGGGCGACTGATGTCGCCGTACAAGATCGGCGGTTTCACGCAGCGCGAGCCGTACGACTGCACCCAGCCGAACTGGCTGAACGCGTAGCCGTCGAGCTGCTCGCCGAAATACTCCACCATGTCATTGCGTTCCGCCTCGCCGTGGACCAGCACGTCGAGGCCAAGCCGCTCCTGCTCGCGAACGCTGCGCTCGATCTCGGCGCGCATCATGGCACGGTAGCCGTCACGATCGAGCGCACCGGCCTTGAAGCGGCTACGCGCCTGACGGATCTCCGCGGTTTGCGGGAACGAACCGATCGTCGTGGTCGGGAACGCCGGCAGCCGCAGCAGTGCCGATTGCTTCGGGGCGCGCTGCGCATAGGCGCTCGTGCGGCGGCCGAGCTGCGCGTCAATCTTCGCGACGGCGGCCTTCACCGCCGGATCGTTTACACGCGGCGAGGCGCGTCGCGCGGCGACCGCGGCGGCGTTGGCGGCCAGTTCCCCAGACACGGCCTCGCGCCCGCGGTTTAGCGCGGTGGCCAGTAGTTGCACCTCGTCGAGCTTCTGCAACGCGAACGCGAGCCAGGTCCGGATCTCGGCGTCGAGCGTCACCTCGCTGGCCAGATCCACCGGCACGTGCAGCAACGAGCACGACGGCGCGATCCAGAGGCGCTCGCCAAGCCGCCTGGCGAGCGGCTCGAGCCAGTCGAGCGCCGCGTTCAGGTCGGTCTTCCAAATGTTGCGGCCGTTGATCGCCCCGACTGACAACACGCTCGTGCTCGGCAGGTGGGCTACGACCTGCGCGACTTCGTCCCGCGCGTTGATCGCGTCGAGGTGCAGGCCGTCCACCGGCAGTTTCACAGCCAGCTCGAGGTTCTCCTGCAGCTGACCGAAGTAGGTCGCAAGCAGCAGCTTGAGCTTGCGCTGCCCCAGCGCGGCGTAAGCAGTCACGAAAGCCTGCCGCCACGCGTCGTCGAGCTCCGTGACCAGCGCCGGTTCGTCGATCTGCACCCACTCGACGCCCTCGGCCGCTAGCGCATCGAGCAACGCCACATACGCAGACAGTAAGCCCGGCAGCAACGCGAGCTTGTCCGATGCATCCTTCGCCTTACCGAGCCACAGGTAAGTAACCGGACCTATGATCACTGCCTTCGCCTTCACACCCTGTGCGCGCGCCTCAGCCAGTTGCGCAATGAAGCGCGACGCATCGAGCCTGAATTGCGTATCAGCCCGGAATTCGGGGACGATGTAGTGATAGTTCGTATCGAACCATTTCGTCATTTCGCCTGCGGCCACACCGCCGCAGCAATCGGCGTGCGCGTCAGCCGTCTCGGCCGACCGGCCGCGCGCCACACGGAAATAGTTGTCGAGCATGTCGCCGTGAAAATTGCGCACACGCTCCGGCAGGTTGCCGAGCGTGAAGCTCATGTCGAGCACCTGGTCGTAGAAGGCGAAGTCACCGACCGGCGTGAGATCGAGATTCCGCTGATCGTGCCAGTGGCGGACACGCAATTCCGCTCCGCATGCTTTCAGGTCATCGCGAGCACTCTCACCCTTCCAGTAGCGTTCGAGGGCGAACTTCAGTTCGCGCTTTGCGCCGATGCGCGGAAAACCGAGATTGTGTGTACGTGCCATGTTTGCCGTCGTCCCAAGCGTGGATGAATGAAACACTGGCAGCGATGATAGGATGTCGTCGCCATGAAGAAAAATGGCAATATTTCATCCATCAATTAATATTTCTCATCGCCTAAGACACGCAAGGTCACCATGCTCGAACGCATTCATCTGGTCATCATCCGCGAGGTGCAGCGGCAGGGTTCGCTCACGGCGGCCGCCGCCGAGCTGTTCCTAACGCAATCGGCGCTAAGCCACACCGTGAAGAAGATCGAGCAGCAGCTCGGCACGCCGATCTGGGATCGTGAGGGGCGCGGACTGCGGCTCACGCAAGCCGGGCGTTATCTGCTGTCGCTCGCCGAACGGCTGCTTCCACAGTTCGAGCACGCCGAAGCGCGCATGAAACAGTACGCGAATGGCGAGCGCGGCACGCTACGCATCGGTATGGAATGTGCGCCGTGCTACCAGTGGCTGCTGAAGGTGGTGTCGCCGTACCTGACACGCTGGCCCGACGTGGACGTGGACGTGAAGCAGCGCTTCCAGTTCAGCGGCATCGCCGCGCTGCTCGGTTACGACGTGGACGTGCTGGTCACGCCCGATCCGCTGAACCGGCCGGGGCTGCGCTTCGAGCCGGTGTTCGACTACGAGCAGGTGCTGGTGGTGGCCGACGATCATCCGCTGGCCAATGCGCGCTACGTGAAGCCCGAGCAGTTGAGCGACGAGACGCTGATCACCTACCCGGTCGAGACCGATCGCCTGGACATATACACACATTTCCTGCGTCCGGCGGGCGTGGTGCCGCGGCGCACCAAGGCGATCGAGACAACCGACATCATGTTGCAGATGGTGGCCAACCGGCGCGGCGTGGCAGCTCTGCCGCGCTGGCTCGCCGAGGAATACTCGGATCGCGTGGCCGTGGTACCAGTGAAACTCGGCAAGACCGGCGTGGCCAAGCAGATCTTCCTCGGCACACGTAACGACGATGAGTCGGTGGACTACCTTTCCTCGTTCATCGAGTTCGCGCGGGACACCAGTTGGCAGACGGTGCGCTTTGCACGCTGAGCCCCACTCATACGGAGCGGACCAGCGACCGGGCATATCGCATCTCGACACACTCATGCACCGTACACGATTCGGCCTGAATGCACGCGAACACTTGATTCGCTTCGTTTGCGTCCGCCGGCCCGGCCGCTGGCACGACTCTCGCCATTCCTCCCTCAAACTTCTACATAAGAAGGATACAAGATGATTGTCTGAACAATTTCTACCTGGATTGCCGCTTACCGCGCGTGCGCCACTCCAGAGCAACGCATCGGCGAACTGCTGACCTCGATCGTAGGGTAGGACGATGCCTGGATCTCGGCCGAGATGCTCGAGACGCCGCGTGTGCGCTTCGGTCGCCGGCCGAGCCCGCCGGCGAATTCAGGAGGTATTGGCCATGACCAAACGATGCCGCAATGGCTAACGCTACGGAAGTACACGCGTAGCATAAGTGAATGATAAAAATAATTTGGATAACAAATTATTTTACATAAATACAATGATCGATATTTTCTTTGTAGTAGCTTTATAGAAATGTCGTGTTTCCGCTAAGTTGAAATGTCGTGTTTGCGGGTTCAGGCTGGCGGCCAGCATTGCTTGAGGAGCGCTGGCCATGAACGCAACTGGGACGATCACCATGTCGATGACCGAGCTGGACCGGTTGAAGGTGGTACAGGCTGTTTGCGAGCGGCGTCTGAAGCCAGGTCAGGCAGCGGATCGGCTCGCGTTGAACGTGCGTCAGGTTGAACGCCTCGTGCGGCGCTATCAGGCCGCAGGCGTTGCTGGGACTGGTTTCGGGCAAGCGTGGGCGCCCGGGCAACCATCAGTCGGCCGATGGCGTGGCGCGACGTTCGCTGGCCATTATTCGCGAACGCTATGCGGATTTCGGCCCGACGCTGGCTTGCGAGAAGCTTCGGGAATGTCACGGCATCGGTCTGGCAGTCGAGACGGTTCGCGTGCTGATGATGACCGCGGGTCTATGGATTCCTCGGAGGGATCGTCCTGCCAAGGTCTACCAGCCCCGCAATCGTCGAGCGTGTCTGGGTGAACTGATCCAGATCGACGGCAGCGAGCACGCGTGGTTCGGGGACCGGGCTCCGCAATGCACTGGATCTGGTTCGTCGGGGGCCGGTCCAATCACACGAAAATTCTGACAGGCCCGTTCAGGTCAACGTTGTCCCAAGTGCAGCCTTCAAAATATCGGCAAATGCTTTGAAATCCGTCAGTCGGGCCGTCGGGCCGGCTATCGATATCGCACCACGAATTTGCTCGCCGTCCATCACCGGCACCGCTACACAGGTCAGACCATCGATCAATTCCTCGGCATCCAGTGCATACCCTTGCTTGCGAATCTTCGCCAGTTCCTTTTGGAGTCGATCTTTATCGACGATCGTATTGGGCGTGAATCGCTCCAACTCACGCTCGCAAACTCGTGAGAACAAGCTCCCGTCTGTCCAGGCAAGCAGGATCTTGCCCGCACCGGTTGCATGGAGCGGGCCGCGCCAACCAACTCGCGAGAACATCCGAATCGGATGAGCAGAGTCGACTTTTGCAAGATAGACGACGCTATCGCCGTCGAGCGCCGCGAAATGAGCCGTCTCTCCGGTTTCACTGACCAACTGATGCAATAAGGGCGTCAGCCGCTCAGCCAGCGCCGCGCCGGCGCCGTCACCGACATCGCGGAATAGTCCAGCCAAGCGCAGGCTGAGCCGGTAGACCTTATCGTCCTGAATAACCCATCCACATTGCATCAAGGTCCTGAGCAATCGATAAATGGTTGCTCGCGGCAGGGCGAGGGACTGCGCCATCTGACTGACGCTGAGGACGTTTGGCGACTCCGCCATCAACTCCAGAAGACGAATGGCGTGCTCGACGCTATTGACCGTCGCGATTTTACTCATCCCCTCTCCTCGCTAAACGTAGACGAATGCGCAGCGCTTGCTCCGTGCTGGGCAAGCCGCTATGATGTTCGAAATTGATTCTCTCATGTTCACTATAGATACACAAGGATCGGCGATGAAAGAATTGAACGTGGAGGCGCCGTGGATCGCTTCCGTCATTCAGGGAACCCCCATTCCTTTCGACCAGCGCCGAACGTTGGCGAAAGTCAACGATCTGGTCGCGTCCGCTGCGTCTCGAAAGGCCCGTCTCGTCGTGTTTCCGGAAGCATTCGTCGGTGGTTATCCGAAGGGGCATGTGTTTGGATCGTATGTTGGCGGTCGTAGCGACGAGGGCAGGGACGCGTACCGCCAGTATTGGGAGGCGGCAATCGATGTTCCGGGGCCGTGCGTGGATGAACTTGCCGCCATTGCCGGGCGTCACGGCGTTCATATGGTGATCGGCGTGATCGAGCGCGACGCAGGCACCCTTTACTGCTGCGTCCTGTTTTTCAGTGCGACCGGAGCGTTCCTGGGCAAGCACCGCAAGCTGATGCCCACCGGTGCCGAGCGCATGATCTGGGGTTATGGTGACGGTTCGACGATGCCCGTCCTGGACACGCCGCTGGGAAAACTTGGTGCTGTCATCTGTTGGGAAAACTACATGCCGATGATGCGCACCGCCATGTATGCCAAGGGAATCCAGCTTTACTGCGCGCCGACCGCCGATTCCCGGCCGACGTGGGTCGCGTCGATGCAGCACATCGCGATCGAAGGGCGCTGCTATGTCCTTGCTAGCAACCAGTTTCTCCGCAGAAGCGATTTCCCGGATACCTACACGAGCCTGCTTGGCAACGATCCTGAAGCCGTGGTCCAGAACGGCGGAAGTTGCATTGTCGATCCCTTCGGGCAAATCCTCGCGGGGCCGGCGTTCGGCGAGGAAGTCATTCTCACCGCTGAAATTGATTTGCGGAACATAGCGCGCGGCAAGTTTGATTTCGACGTAACCGGCCACTACAGTCGGCCCGATGTGTTTCGTCTGACAGTCGATGAGCGCCGGCAGACGCCCGTGACCGTCGTTCCCGCCATCCACCAGCCAGAAACGCCGCGCGAGGGTCCGCTTCAATGATCACGAAAGACGATATTCGTTTGGCTGCGCATCGAATCGAGCCATACATTCGTAGGACACCTACTATTCGGTTGGAGCCGGGTTGGTTCGCAGATCCCGGGGAAACGTACTTGAAGCTCGAGTCGCTTCAGGTTACGGGCTCATTCAAACCCCGAGGTGCCTTCAATCGCCTGCTCGGCGAGCCGATTCCGCCGGCTGGCGTCATCGCAGCGTCTGGAGGAAATCATGGTATCGCCGTCGCCTATGCGGCACGGAAGCTGGGCGCTCATGCCGAGATCTATGTGCCCACCCTTGTCACCGAGCTCAAGCGGAACGTGCTGACGAGCCTTGGCGCGAACGTTGTCGTGGCCGGGAACTCGTATGTCGAGGCGCTTGCGGCTAGTGAAGCTCGGGCCGCTGAGTCGGGCGCGCTGGCCGTCCACGCGTTTGATCATCCCGCAACGGTGGCGGGGCAGGGCACGATTGCCATCGAAATGGAAGCACAGCTGCCCGATGTCGACACGGTGCTTGTATCCGTTGGTGGCGGCGGATTCATTGCCGGGATCGCTGCCTACCTTGCCGGGCGCGTCAAGGTCGTCGCTGTCGAGCCGATGCAATGCCCCACTTTTCATCAGGCGCGGCAGGCCGGTGCACCCGTCGACGTCCAGACCGGCGGGATTGCTGCGGATTCGCTCGGGTGCAGGCGCATCGGCAACGTTCCCTTTTCCGTGCTTCTACCTGCCGTGAGCGAATCCGTTCTGGTCTCGGATGAGCAGATACGAGACGCCCAAAGGATCTTGTGGGACAGGCTGAGGCTCGCTTCGGAGCCTGGGGGAGCGACCGCTTTCGCGGCTCTTGCCTCGGGTGCGTACGTTCATTCATCCGGAGAGAAGATCGCCGTGGTCATATGCGGAGGCAACGCCGATCCAGAATCCTTCGTTCGAGCGTCGTGATTTTATGAATCCGGCTGCCGAGGCGCTGATTCCGCGCCGCATTCATATCATGAAGAGGCGTTTGACGATCAAACAACGTCGATGATTTTCCCGGGGTTCGAGCAGCAAACTGCGTGGTGTTCGCCCGACTTAACGCCATGCCAAGACGAGCAGGTCGATCGATGTGAGCTCAGATGGTAGTGATCCATATGGACCGCGCATTGGATCTCGACAAGTAGACGCAAGGCATCGTCGATCCATACGATGGGCGACATGACATGGCGTAAGGTCAAAACACGAAATCTACTTTACCCATGAAACAGGAAAGCTCAACGACAGCCTTGCCATCCTCGAGTCGGACCCTGAGCCTAGAAGCGCTGCGTAGCTTTGTGGCGATCCAGGAAACCGGCTCGTTTCGGCGCGCCGCGTCACGAGTCAACCTCTCGCCTTCCGCCGTCAGCTTGCAGATCGCCAAACTCGAAGCATTGCTCGGGTATCGTCTGCTCGAACGGAACGCCCGCCGAGTGTCGCTGACCGAGCATGGCAGTTTACTGTTGCAACATGCGAGGGACCTGTTAGCGCGTAATGACGAAGCCTTGGCGCTTTTCTGTCAATCGCCCCTGCAGGGGAGTTTGGTGCTTGCAGCGTCTCATGACCTCAGCGCGGCGTTCGTGCCTGAATTGCTGCTTCAAATGGCGGAGCGCTATCCGCGTATTCGCATCGATGTGCAACTTGGCGCCGGCTCAAGCGTGATGAATGGCTTCGCGAAAGGGCGCAGCAATATAGCGTTTTTCAACGACGTTCGCCCGCCAGCCATACCATCACGGAAAGTCTGGTCCGAGCCCTTGGTCTGGCTCATGGCGCGTGGAGGACGAGCGCCCTCTCTCGACCCCTTACCGGTGGTAGTGGCTTCGAATGGTTGTGCATGGCGCGAAGTCGCCCTGGATGCTCTGGACGTGGGCGATCGAGCATATCGAATTGCCTATAGCAGCGATTCGATTGCAGGACAGGCAACCGCTGTACGCGCGGATTTGGCCATCGCGGCACTGCCCGCCTCCATGTCGAACGCAGACATGTTGCCCGCCCCCCCGGAAGCTGGGTTGCCCAAACTGCCTCAGACCCACGTGCGGGTCGCGCATGACGACGGGGCGTTGTCCAAGGCCTTGGCCGCGATGGCACAAGAAATTGCACTTGGGATGGCGTCGAGGATTGGCCCGAACGGCTGAACCGTTTTCGTCGCATGCGTGATCCTCCGGGCAGTTCCGGATCAAATCGCGCGCGAATGTCCCGAGCATGGTCCGTTAAACGTCGCAATGTGGCGATGATCCGTGGGTTTGGCCGGCCGCGTGGCGTTCGGTAACCCGCAGTCGCCGAACTCGCTGCGCCACGGCATGGCAACTTGCCTCGGACACGCCATGCTGACGGAGAAACTCCTCGACCGGCGAGCCTGTCCCCGCCTCGCGCAAGAAGTCATTGATCTGCGCCTCGGTGGATCGTCTCTCCGCGGCCACTCTCCTGACCATTTGATCGGAGCCTGAGGCGTCGTGCTGCTCAAGGGGGCGACTGGACTTCCCAGGGAATGCTAGACTCCGCTGGCCTATAATTGGCAGCGCGAGCGACTCGTAATCCATCGTGGCGCCCCTCTCGTACCGCCTTCGACACGCCCCCGCGCATCAGGTGGCGGTGCGCTTGGCCGGATTCGCTTGATTCTGCAGATGCCAGGCATTGACGGTCCACGGCGCCGGCACTTCCGCGTAGTTTTGATAGAAGTGGATCCGCCCAGTCGCGCTGAACTTATCCCAGTTGCGGTACACATAGCGCAGTTCCGAGTAAGTGTAGGAGGTGTAGCCGTACTCGATCACCTTCAGCTGCACCTTCTGGAAATTGTCGGCGGCCAGTGAGTCGAGCACGAAGTGCAGATGCGACTGGGCCTCCTCGCGCAGCACGAACTCGATGCCATGCTTGCAGGCGCGCCGGATCATCAGCGAATAGCGCGGGTCGGCATCCGCCGGTTCCTTGCCATCGTAGCGCTTGTCGAGCTGCGAAAGATCGAGCGCACTGTGGGCCGCCACCTTCTGGTACTTCAGGTAGTCTGCGGCGGCGGGGTTCTTGCTGCCGGCGACCTTACCCTGCGTGACGGTCTCGATGTCGGGGTTCTTCGGATACCCCGTCTTGCCGAACTGCTTCGCGCCTGGCAGCAGGTTGTTGTTGAACTGATCCATCAGAAACCAGCTGCCGTTTGAGCTGGCGGGCATCCTGCCCCGATACTTGGTGCGATCCTCGTCCACGCCGTAGATGATGTCGCCGCGCTTCGGGTCCCAGTTCTCTGTGAATGTGTTGGCCATCGCCACCTCCGCTCGGGGCCGCTCGGTGTCGAACGCCCGGGTTGAATGGGCGCCGCGGATATCGCGGCCCACGGACCTTGTCGGTCGATTCATGAGGAGAACGGCCCGGTGCGCCGGTTTATTCCATCGCGGAGGTACTGTCAGGTTGTTGCGTGGATGGCTTGTATCGTGGGGCATGAAGAAATCCGATCTTGCCGCTCAGCCGCTGTTGAATCGCCGATCTCGTTCAAGGGCCATCGCTTTCCACCCAACGTGATCGGATACGCGGTGTAGCTCTATTACCGGTTCCCGCTGAACTTGCGGATGGTCGAGGAAATGCTGACGGTCCGCGGCATCGTGTTCACGTACGAAACGGCCCGCTGCTAGGCGGCGAAATTCGGCCTGGTCATTGCCCGGCGTATTCGCGCAACGGCACGAGCGCGAGGCGACAAGTGGCATCTCGACAAGGCGGTGGTAACGATCCGCAGCAAAATGCACTGGCTGTGGCGGGCCGTGGATCAGCACAGCGCCGTGCTGGATGTCCTGGTGCAACGCCGGCGCGATGCCGCGGCGACCAAGCTGCCCAAGCGTCATGGCGGCCCGCGCGCGATGATGCGGCCGCAGGTGCGGTCGAGCACAGAAACGTCGCTTTTTCTCGCGGCGCACCGACAGGCAGCGTGGTCTCCGTGTCGATTTAGCTCTACAGGAAATGGATCGCCCCGGCCGACCAGCCGCACCCGGCCGTGCTCGACCACCGCCTCGACCTCGCGCGGATCGCCGCCGAGCCGCCCAATTAGCTCGTGCACGCCCTCGGCGATCAGCGATTCGTCGACGGCCGGCGCGTCGTAACCCGCATCGGCCCCCGCCTCGTCGCGCCCCGCTGGACCTGCCGGGCCCGACACGCCCGCGCCGGCCGCGAGGCCCGGCCCGGCCGGATCGAGCAGGGGCCCGCCGCGCAGCAGGGAGGCGCGCCGCCGGCGCCCGGCGGTCGGATCGAGGAAGTACATCGCGGCGGCGCCGACCGCCGCTGCCGCCATCACGTGGATTGCCGGTTTCATGCTGGCCTCGTCAGGTTGGTCCGCCCCTGGGTTCGACGGACGGCTTCCTTGGGCCCGCATACGCCGTACCCACCGCGAAACCCGCCGCCCTGCTCGAAAACCATCGCGAAAACCATGCTACGCAGCGTGATTTCAGGCACCTACAATGTTCATTTTCCAGACCGAAACGACGTCGGCGATCGTGTCCGGCGCCGCCTTGCCCGCCACCGACCAGGGAACCCAGATGGACAAGCACGAGCAGGACCCGCGCAAGGCACGCGACGACGCCGAGCAGTTCCGCTTCCTCGTGCAGGGCGTGACCGACTACGCGATCTTCACGCTCTCGCCGGCCGGCATCGTCACCAGCTGGAACATGGGCGCGCAGCGCATCAAGGGCTACACGCGCGAGGAGATCCTCGGCCGCCACTTCTCCTGCTTCTACACGCCCGAGGACCGCGCGGGCCGCCTGCCCGAATCGATCCTCGCCACGGCGGCGCGCGAAGGCCGGGCCGAACGGGAGGGCTGGCGGCTCAGGAAGGACGGCAGCCGCTTCTGGGCGCACGTGGTGGTGGACGCGATCCGCGACGAGCACGGCGAGCTGGCCGGCTTCGCCAAGGTCACGCGCGACAACACCGAGCGCCGCCAAATCGCGGCCGAGCTGGAGCGTGCCAACGCGGCGCTGTTCCAGGCGCAGAAGATGGAGGCGATCGGCCGGCTCACGGGCGGCATCGCACACGATTTCAACAACCTGCTGGCGATCCTCTCCGGCAGCACGCACGTGCTGGCCACGCAGTCGCGCGAGCACGTCGACATGCGGCTGATCGACGGCATGCGCCGCGCGATCGATCGCGGCGTCACGCTCACCCAGCAATTGCTGTCCTTCGCGCGGCAGCAGCCGCTCAAGCCCGAGGTGCACGACCTGGGCACCCTGGTCCGGCGCTTCGAGCCGATGCTGGCGCGCGTGCGCGCCGGCCAGCCCGCCCAGTTCCGGCTGGCGCTGCCGCCCGAGCCGCTGGCGGCCCTGGTGGACGCGCCCCGCTTCGAGGCCGCCCTGCTGAACCTGGTGGTGAACGCCGTCGACGCGATGCCCGAGGGCGGCACCGTGAAGATCAGCGCCGCCCTGGTCGAGACCGACGTGCCGCTCACCACCGTGCTGGACGCGGGTCGCTACGCGCGGATCTCGATCTCGGATACCGGCATCGGCATGTCGCCCGGCACGCTGGCCCAGGCCTTCGAGCCGTTCTTCACCACCAAGCCCGCCGGCCAGGGCACCGGGCTCGGCCTGAGCCAGGTGTATGGCTTCATCACGCAATCGGGCGGCGATGTGGTTATCCACAGCACCGAAGGCGCGGGCACCACCATCGAGCTGTTCCTGCCCGCGGTCGAGCCGGCCGAGGCGGCGCCGCGGGCCGTCGGGTCCGACGTGGAGACGGTGCTGCTGGTGGAGGACGAGACCGACCTGCTGGATGTCGCCGTCGAGCTGTTCCGCAGCATCGGCTACGAGGTCGTGGCCGCCGCCAGCGCCGACGAGGCCGCCGCGATCCTGGCGCGCCGCGACGACATCGACGTGCTGTTCACCGACATCACCATGCCGCACGGCATGAACGGCGCGGAACTGGCCAAGCTGGCGCGCGATCGGCATCCCGGGCTCAAGGTGATCCTGACCTCGGGGTATCCGCTCGCGGCCCTGCGACAGGAATACGGCGCGCTCGGCGAATTCACCTTCCTCTACAAGCCCTACCGGCTGGCGGACCTCGCCAAGGCGCTGAGAACCTGAGGCGGCGGACGCCGCCTCAGCTCAGGCTTCCTGGTCGAATTCGATGCGGTGCTCGCTGCGCGCGATCCGCCCGGTCTCGAGCTCGACCGTGCCGCTGTAGCGGATCCGCCAGACACGCGGCGCGGCCGCCGCGGGCTGCCGCCTGGCGCGGCTCGCGCCAGGGGTGCCGGAGGTGCCGGTGGTATTGGTGCTGTTCGTCGCGCAGTCCTGCCTTGCCGGCGGCTGCGATGCGGCGTCGTACATGTTTCCTCCCGAGTGAATGGACCGGATCGCCCAGGACGGGGAGGCATCGTTCATGCCCGCACCACGGCCCTTCGCGGAGCGCTCGTGCTTCGCGCCCAGCCCCGGCGGGCTGCGGCCGGGGTTCGCACCTTGCCGGCCGAACCGGCAACTACGCCATCCATCGTTTGAATCGAGGAGCATGCTGCGCTGCACTGCATGATCACGTGTGCAACAACGCTCGGAACGATAACATCGCGCGGCGTGTTGCACATGCCGACATCGTAAGAATTAGCGGCAAACCTTATCGATTTTTCATATGCGCGACACACCCCTATTTCCAGAATAAACCAACCAACACTGCACAGAAAATCCCACAATAAAAATCCCGACCCAAGTAATTAATACATGCATTACCAACGGACTCAAAGGAGCAGCAGCCAGCGGGTGCGAGGGTGGCAGTCGGGTTAGAGTTTCGTTTGTGGCAGGAACCAGAGAAAGGAGGAAACTGAAGGAAAGCCCGAAAACAGACAGGTACGATCGAAGCGATCCCATAAATCTCAATTTATGGGCAAGCGCGCCCGCAAAAGCCACCAGAAGAACTACGACGCCAAATGCATGCCCCGCGTTCAGCCCACCGGTACTCGACACTCCGAACGACGTAATGACTGAGAGCACCGTACCAATCAAATAAATCTTGCCGGAAGGCATCTCCGGGTCGATCTTACGATAACGGACAAAGCCGTAGAGGGCAGCAACAATCGGAACCAGGCCGATCACAGTATGAACCACGCCAAGCGGCGAAATGGGATGAACCATGATGTTTCTCTTAAAGAAACCAACTAAATATCAACGCCGCCTTGGCGGCACCCACAACAACAACCAATTAACCCACAAAAATTTACACCTCAATTAATCAAAAATACCACCCAAAAACACCAGACAAGAGCCAACTATTATTTCAATAATGCAAAACACCACCCGACTTTATTCCCCTACCCACCTTTGATTCCGAGATAAATTTCAGCAATGACGATTTCGATATAACTGCTTTGCGAGCAGATACATCAATCTGATTGCTTGGCCGCAAAAAAATCGACATACCACCGTCCAGGCAACTCAATAATTAACAAACATTAGACTTTTAGAGGAGATTACAAATATCGCTCACCCATCCGATGGATAAAATGATATATCTCGAAAAATAAAATATAAACCGAGTTTTTCTGTTCCTATGAAACAGAAAAACTCAACGATGTTTACCGCTGCCTTGACACGCCTGGCGACTTTCGCATCAGTTGAAACTTGAGAGGAAGACGACTAATGGGGGGAAGTCAGGCGCAGCGCCGAGAACGACGAGATTGCGAACTGGCTGCTGCGTTTGACGGACAACCACCGGAACTGGGGCTTCGGACTGTGCTTCCTGTATCTGCGCAACGTGAAGAGCTTCGGCTGGAATCACAAGCGGGTGTACCGGATCTATCGCGAGTTGGAGCTGAACCTGCGGATCAAGCCACGTAAACGGCTGGTCAGGCAGGTACCGGAGCCGCTAGCGATACCGTGCGCCGTCAACGAGGTCTGGTCGATGGACTTCATGCACGACCAACTGGCCGATGGACGCAGCATCCGGCTGTTCAACGTGATCGACGACTTCAACCGCGAGGCGCTCGGCATCGAGATCGACTTCTCATTGCCATCGGAACGCGTGATCCGTGCGCTGCGGCAGATCATCGGTTGGCGTGGCAGGCCCAAAGCGATTCGGTGCGACAACGGGCCCGAGTACCTGAGCGCAGCGATCATCGAATTAGCTCGACAGTATGACATCAGGCTCGATTACATCCAGCCGGGCAAGCCGCAGCAGAATGCGTATGTCGAACGATTCAACCGAACCGTGCGCTACGAATGGCTGTCGCAGTACCACTGGGAAGACTTGGACCACGTGCAGCGCTTCGCCACCGATTGGATGTGGACTTACAATCAGGATCGCCCGCATATGGCCCTGGGTGGATTTACGCCAAAGCAGCGGCGGGCCATGGCCGCTTAGTTTCTACTTCTGAACCCCGTGGAAAACGGGGGGATTACCGTGGAACGTTTCGGTCATCGGAATTCCTTGGTATACGTAGATGGACAAAAGTGGCGGGCCCAGCGCCGACGGACTTCTTATAAAGTTCTGCGTCACGACCTACGGGCACCTGCGTCATAGGATAACCAGCAGCGCCGACTCGGGCTTGTCCTCTCGAAATGATAGGAGTTAGCAGTTTGAACGATAGACAGACCAGCGCATCCACCCCTAATTACCCGCATGCTGGCCTAGTGGTTCGGACAACGCTCGAATCTCACTCCCCAATTTTGGTCGGTAGGAAGGTCCAATAATTGCGACCGAATACGCGTTCTCCCTCATCATCGGAAAACCATCATGTCCCTTGAAATAACCCTGAGCCTAGAGGTTTTAACGGTGGAAACCGAGCGTGTCATCCATCAATACATGCGCCGCGCAGACCAGGCATCACATCCATCGCGTAAAGCACTGTACGAAGACGTCGCACTGGGCGCGTTTCTCTTGTGGTCTCATCTTGCCTGCGAGGCTTCGACGAAAAACCCCTCACCAACTGCGCTTCGTGACTATGACGCCGCCATGAATCGGCTCCAGGCATTGACCCAGCCGCGATCAGGGATGATTGACCGTAGCTCGAAATTGTAGCCATTACCGACTGCACTGCCCTAAGCACGCAAATTGGGCGCAAACCGACTCCGCAAACGTCACAACATCACGGGAACCCTATGCGCGGTTTTAGCCAAAGCAAATCGCCCGCCCTGGCTGCCGCGGAGAGGTTCTGCGATTCGGATGTCGCCGGTATTTGATGCAAATTAGGGTCAGCATAAAGCCTAGAGAGGAACGCCCGGCTAACTGTAATCGAAGTAATTTTCTAACCAACTCAGTGTGACAACAGGCTTTCACTAAAGGTCAATCTCGCAATCGCACAAACCATCGCGATAATCCGGGCAGAGGCGGCATGAGGCTGTGGTCGATAGCAGCATCCGCCATGCAAGGCATGGCGGAGATCCCCAGAACCCGGCTCCGCCGATACCCATTGGTTTCGACGAGCCAAATCTGGAACCGGACGCCAACGCTTCCGATTCGATCGAAGCGACGTGCTCCCAGGCCTGGTCAATGTCCTGGAAATCATCTTCGCGATGGCGCTTAGGTGCGAGCGCTCACGGAACTTACTGCATCAGATACCCGATGTGATGTGAAAAGAATCGCCCTTGACGCTACCTTTTCCCACCGACACGCCGCACACTCTTGCCCGCAACCAGCGCAAGAACGATCGCGGCGATCAACAACAGTACGCCACCCAATAATTTGTAAGCAAACACACCGAGTACACCACCGACACAAAACGTCAAGACGGTAGTGCCGTGCAGCTTGAGATTATTGATTACCGTTAGGTTAGCCGGCTCGACATGTCCATCCATGCGCTGCGCTACAAGCGTCCCAAGTCCTACGCCAATATCCGTCGACATCCCCGACACATGCGTCGTCCTAACCCGCCAGTTGGAGATCCGAGTAACCACGGCATTCTGAAATCCCATCAGAATACTCAGTCCGAGCACCAACTGTATGCCACCGCGATGTGCAAATAGTTCGATCAGACCCAACCCGAACAACAACACTGCTTCGCTCAAAATACATAGCGCGAAAATACGCGAAATGCCGCGTCTCAACCCAAGCTCAATGACGAAGGCGGCCAATGCCGCACCAGCGATGAATGCGATCGGCAAAAGCAAATAGATCGCCCCGCTAAGCAAGTCGCCAAGAGCAAGCTTGTCAGCCCCCGTCGACACGTTTCCAGTCATATTGGAAGCGAAGAAACCCAACGAATAGAAGCCCGCTGAATTCAGCGCCCCGGCAACCAAAGCCAGACTGCAACCCAAGCGAAGATCCAGCGACTGAGACCGTTCGGCACCCTGATGTAGGAGCATGATGTTCCATCTGCGTTGATGCAAAAACCGGCAGGGGGAAACGCCGGATCGAGGTCATGCCGCCACCGCTCCCCAGTCTGACTCCAGGTACATGGCGACACAGATTCCGAGAGCAAATTCACACACATTAGATTATAATAAAATTACCATAAAACCATTTCATCTACACTATGGAAACGAAGACCGCACGGTTGACCGTCTTGATCGATCCCGCCAAAAAAGAGGCGTTTGAAATGCTGTGTGCAGAGAAAGATCTAACGCCATCCCAGGTTGTTCGGCAGCTCATTCGCGACTATCTGGCGCAGCACGGCGTGACGTACAACACAAAGCAAGTTGCCAGCGAGCGCTCGCCTCGTCACGACAAGTAGGTCGCGAAGTGTTCAGGCAATGCACCACCGCTGGCGCGCTTGTTTGACCCAACAAAGCTGAGAAAGATTGAAGGACTGCCCCTTCTTTAGCCTAGCGGCTAAAGCATGCAGTCCCAAATCTTCCGAAAACAAGAACCGCTTGGCTCGCTCACGCAGAACCGTCCCGGACGGCAGGGGCGTCAAGCCATTCCATGCAAACACCAGAAAATTGCCGCCGTCTGTCGATGTCAGCACCGCGCGTGATGCACCGAAGACCGCGTCTATGCGCTCGAGATATGCTCGTAAAGCTGGGTCGTCATCGACGAAATTCGCAACCAGCAGACCTCCGCGACTCAATCTCTGCCGACATGCTGCGAAAAACGCTTCGCTAGCGCACTGGTCCGGTACACCTTGCGCGGCAAACGCATCGAGCAAAATCACGTCGGCTGCGGCCTTCTCGCGAGAGATGTATTCTGCGCCGTCCATACAGACGACCTCGAAGCGGGGACCGTCGACTGGAATCTGAAAAGCATCGCGCAACGCGATGACCTCAGGGCTAATTTCGACTGCAATAATAGAGGCGCCCGGTAGATGCCGATGGCAATACTTAGCCAGAGAGCCGCCACCCAGGCCGATCATCGTTATCTGCGCTGGGTCGGGCACAAGGAGCAAAAAACCCATCATCGTTCTCGTATAGTCGAGCATCAGCTGGTCTGGCTTCCGCTTCGACATCAGACTCTGCGTCGCAAAGTGATCAAAATGTAGAGAAACAATACCCCTCGTTTCAAGAATGAACGGCTGCTCACAGCTTATCGATGGTGTACTAAAGAAGTCGACCAGCGCCTCTCGCGATCTCCAATCCATCGCCGTCATTCGCTCCCTTGCAGGACAAGTCATCAGACCTTCCGGAGATAGCATGCCTTCAACATGAAATTGCCACTATCCGTCCGGCAATCGACCTCATGATCGCCATCGACGAGGCGGATACTCTTGACCTTCGTCCCCATCTTCAGCGTGATCGACGAACCCTTAACTCGCAAATCCTTGATGAGTACCACCGAGTCGCCAGACTTCAAGGTGCTTCCGTTGACGTCCTTGATGACCAAGTCGTCCTCATCCTCGCCATCATCGAGCCCTGCTCGCAGGGTCCATTCGTGACCACAGTCAGCGCAAACGATGAGTGCGCCGTCAGGATAGACGTTGCTCTTTGCGCAACGAGGGCAAACGGACAAGACAGACATGTGGCCTCCTCTAGGTCAATTGTGCGCCGCCCCCATCCCGCAGCGGCAGCGACCGAATCATGTACATTTCATTATAATACAATACACATGGTATGATACTTTCAACTTGCTTCTGCAGGCCCGCCTCCTCTCCGCCGCTTGAGGAGGCCAGATGTGAAAACTCGGACTGATCGAATTCACGCAGGAGAGAGGTGATGGCAATGTGCATAGAAGTCAGGATACGGACTGGTCTGGATCGCACTGAGACGGCTGCGCAGGCTGCCGACCTCGTCAGCACCGCCAAGCAATTCCATAGTGAAATCGTCCTAATAGATCATGAACATACAATCCATGTAAAAACGATGATCTCGCCCTTAGAGTTATTCGGTCGTGCGGGCACACACGTTCAATTGCTCATTACCGGGCCGGATGAGGAAGCAGCTATGCAAAGTATGCTACGCATCCTACAACCAACTCAATAAAGTGGCAGCCACTCTGCCTCCGAACAACCAATTCAACAACAATGGCAACGACTACCAATTCCATCTATTTTAATTTATGAAAAACATGCAAAATAATTATCCGATTTCCTTATCATCATCAGCGATTTTGGCGCTTGAACGTCTCGCTGAAATTCGCTACGGACGGAATACGCCTCCGCTTGGCTGGTCTGTAACACACGAACTTCTCGACGCGGGATTCATTTCTCATTCAGGGAGCAGTCGCCACCACCCCACAATTACACCAATCGGTCGTGCATTTCTTAAAAGCAAAAAATAAAGTTTATTTTTATAATATTTCCGCACCAGCATGCGCCTCACACCAACATCCCTGCGAATATTGATGTCACACCAAAAAAATCGAATAACAACAACCCAACCTCACCTCAACGGCCCCATGCCTCAACAACACATATGCCATCTCGATATAAAAATCTACCGACATTAAGACAATTAATTTAGCCAATTATCCAAAATCCAGCAGCCGCGATTAGAGCCAACACCATAACAACCACTGCCGCACGCCACTTAGACAAAAACAGGGACACAATAACAAATGAAATTCCGGAGTAAATAATTAAGAAAGCATTAATCTCGCGCCCCATAAAACACCCTTCCAAATAAACACCACCGGTTATCAACAAGAGGTCGTCGACGGAAGGGGTTTAACTTCTAACGACACTTAACTCTTCACTACCTGAGTGACCCAGAGACATAGAATTTTACTTTCGCTGTGGGATCCTCTCCATATGATGCCTCTCGACTCGATCAAACATTATCCGACGGATCTACAGGGACATCATCCTTGCTTTCGCGAACTATCTGAGTGCCATCGGAATGTCGAAAAGCAGCCAGTTGCAACAACCATATAAGACGTTGACGCCATAGACGACGGCCGAATTCAGCATCCTGCAAACGCAACTGCGCCGCGAGCAGTTGTTGTCGAGCGCGACGCAACTCAGCTGCGGCAACACGCTCAGGCGTCGGTTCACGAGCCACCCTCCATCGTTTGAATAATGACCACATTTCACACCTGTAAATTGATGAATGAGTCGCTCGCTGAAATTAAAATTCTTCTAGAACCCCCACTATTAACAACATAAATTTCAACAATAAAGCCAAAATTTTAATCCCTTGACCACTTCCCACCTAGCGCGCAGTCCGATTCGCATACATCTTATTGGGTTGCGGCACGTTACCCCCCTAACAGGGTATCACTCAAATGCAGGTCCGCGCGATGCACAAATCTAAATACATGCAGTCAAAGCAACGACACATTCTTCCAATACTTACCTTTGATGCGGCAGCGCCCTCAGAATAATAAAAAAGCGCTGCCGACCAGAACGGCCAGCAGCGCCGACATTCCGCCAGGCTCCCAGCGGCAATAACGTTCAGTACTCGAATTCACCCGAGGGTGCTGGTCCCGCCTCCTCCTTCTTAGGTACTTCCGCCACGGTCGCGTCCGTCGTGAGGATCAGCCCGGCGATGGACGCGGCGTTCTGCAGTGCCGTGCGCGTGACCTTGGTCGGGTCGACGACGCCGGTTTCGACCAGATCGCCATATTCGCCGGTGGCCGCGTTGTAGCCGAAGTTGCCCTTGCCATCGCGCACCTTCGCGATCACGACCGACGGCTCGTCGCCGGCATTCGACGCAATCACGCGCAGCGGTGCTTCCAGCGCGCGCAGCACGATCTGGATGCCTGCGTCCTGGTCGGCGTTGAGGCCCTTCAGGTTCGTCACGCCGGCGCGGGCGCGCAGCAGTGCGACGCCGCCGCCCGGCACAATGCCTTCCTCGACAGCCGCGCGCGTCGCGTGCAGTGCGTCGTCGACGCGGTCCTTCTTCTCCTTCATCTCGACTTCGGTGGCCGCGCCGACCTTGATCACCGCGACTCCGCCCGCGAGTTTCGCGACGCGTTCCTGCAGCTTTTCACGGTCGTAGTCGGAGGTCGCCTCGTCGATCTGCACGCGAATCTGCTTGACGCGCGCCTCGATACGCTTCGCGTCGCCCGCACCGTCGATGATGATGGTGTCTTCCTTGCGCACTTCGACGCGCTTCGCGCTGCCGAGGTCTTCAAGCGTCGCTTTGTCGAGCTGCTTGCCGGTTTCCTCCGAGATCACGGTGGCACCGGTGAGGGTCGCGATATCCTCGAGCATCGCCTTGCGGCGGTCGCCGAAGCCCGGCGCCTTGACCGCGACGACCTTCAGGATACCGCGCATCGCGTTGACCACGAGCGTCGCGAGCGCTTCGCCTTCGATGTCCTCGGCGACGATCAGCAGCGGCTTGCCCGCCTTCGCGGCCGCTTCGAGGATCGGCAGCAGATCGCGGATCGCCGAGATCTTCTTGTCGTGCAGCAGGATCAGCGCGTCGTCGAGGTAAGCGGCCTGCTTTTCCGGGTCGTTGATGAAGTACGGGCTCAGATAGCCGCGGTCGAACTGCATGCCCTCGACGACGTCGAGTTCGTTCTCCAGCGACTTGCCGTCCTCGACCGTGATCACGCCTTCTTTGCCGACCTTTTCCATCGCATCGGCAATGATCTTGCCGATCGACTCGTCCGAATTCGCCGAGATCGAACCGACCTGCGCGATTTCCCTGTTGGTCGAGATTGGCTTCGACAGCTTGCGCAGTTCGTCAAGCACGGCGGCCACGGCCTTGTCGATGCCGCGCTTCAGGTCCATCGGGTTCATGCCGGCAGCGACGTGCTTCATGCCTTCCTGCACAATCGCCTGGGCGAGCACGGTGGCGGTGGTGGTGCCGTCGCCCGCCACGTCGGCGGTTTTCGACGCGACCTGCTTGACCACCTGCGCCCCCATGTTCTCGAAGCGGTCCTTCAGCTCGATTTCCTTCGCGACGGACACGCCGTCTTTCGTGATGACCGGCGCGCCGAAGCTGCGCTCAATCAGCACGTTGCGGCCCTTCGGGCCGAGCGTCACCTTGACGGCATCGGCCAGCACGTTGACGCCCTTGACGATGCGGGCGCGGGCGCTGTCATGGAATTTGACGTCTTTTGCACTCATGTTCTTGCTCCGGGAAAAGTCGTTGACTCAACGCGTCGCGAACAGCCAGTCGAAATGGGAGAGAGGATGTCCGCGACCGGTTCGGGTATCAAGCGGCCTCGCGGGCGATGGTCTGATCGGCTTCGAGCACGCCCATCACGTCTTCCTCGCGCATGACGAGCAGTTCCTCGCCGTCGACCTTGACGGTCTGGCCGGCATATTTGCCGAAGATCACCTGGTCACCGACTTTCAGCTGGAGCGGGCGCTGCGTGCCGTCCTGTAGCAGCCGGCCATTGCCGACCGCGACGACTTCGCCCTGTTCGGGCTTTTCCGCGGCGGAGTCGGGGATGACGATGCCGGATGCCGTCGTGCGCTGCTGTTCGATTCGCTTGACGATAACCCGGTCATAGAGGGGACGAATCTGCATTTCCATCTCCTGAACGATAGATCACCAAAAGGGAACCCGGCCGCGCGCCGGAGCGACAACGGGGCGTTGCCGCTCCGGCGCGCGGGCCGTGCCAATGTCTGGCGGAAAGCGAAATAGAGGCGCGTCGCGTGTGCTTCAAGAGGTCACGACACAGCGAATGTGTAACAAAATATTTCAGCGCAGCAGGATGCGCCGGACGGCGCCCAGCCGGTAGACGGTGCGGCCCGATACGCCAGGCCGGTGCGGTCTGGGTGGTACCGGGCAGGGCAGCGGGCGGCCGCCGTCGGCGTCGAGCGTGTCGTCCGGTTCGTCCAGCGTCTGCCAGAGTCCGCCCTTGACCGGGCGGAACAGCCAGCGCAGGTAGCCCCGGCGCGCGGCGAGCTGCATGAGTGCTTCCCGGTCTGGTGCGCCGTCGAGAAGATGCCGGTCCACGGGCTCGCCGTCGTCATAGCCGCCGAACGCCTGGCGGCAGGCGAGCGCCTCGGCGGCGGATGCGCCGATCACCGTGCAGGCGCGCCGCTCGATGCGTTCGACGTCCCATGCGCCGAGCTGCCAGGCCGCATCGAGCAGGGTGGCATCGACCGTCTCGAAGCTGTGCCACGGCTTGCCGAGCTGGATCGCGGAGCCCGGCACCGGCCGGGGCGGGATGTCGATGCCGGGCAGCACGAGCGGGGTTGCCCGCCGGAAACCGTGCCAGTGCAGGATGGCGACGAGCGGCGTATTGACCCGCGCCACGGCAGTGACGGTCACCGCGTAGAGCGGCAGTTTCACGGCATCCATCTGCTCGCGCAGGGTATCGAGAAGATCCATGAAGCCTCCTTTTAACAATGTGCGTCGCAACCTCTTGAAATTTGCGGACGCTGAACTATTTTAGGTTTCGCTTAGGCAGTCGCGCGACTCACCTCGCCAGCGCGCTGCGTGTTTCGATTTGTCAGTCTGCGGCCTGCTGCGGACAGGTGAACTGGAGCGCGTGGTCCTGTTCGACCTCCGTGCAGGCCCTTTTCTAAGGAGCCAGCCATGAATGATTTTATTTTCAGCACCGATCTGCTGGGCGAATTCGATCGCTTGCAACGCCAGATCGCGGGTGTTCTCACAAGTTTCCCTGCTAGCCTGCGTGCCACGCGTGCAGGACTATTTCCGCCTGTCAACATCGGCAGCACTGATGATTCGATCGAGATCGTCGCCTTTGCCCCAGGTCTCGAACCCGCGCAGATCGAGGTGTCGATCGACAAGGGGTTGCTCACGATCAGTGGTGAACGCAAGGCGCCTGAGCGCGAAGCAGCCGACGACGTGAAAGTTTACGCGCAGGAACGCTTCGCGGGGGCATTCCGGCGTGTGATCGAACTTCCGCCGCATGCAGACCCGGCGAACGTGAAGGCCCGCTATGTCAATGGATGCCTAACGATCCGCATTGTCCGCTCGGAAGCATCGAAACCGCGTGCGATTACCGTGCAGTGATCAGATGGTCAAAATTTAGGACAACGATCATCGCATTCATTAATTGATGGAGAATATTATGAGCAATAGCACTGAGCTGAGCGTCCCGACAAAGGAAGCAACGGATACCCCCAAGAGTGGGGATAACGGGCGCACTAATGAGTCGCGCACGCGTCTCGTACCGGTAGTCGACATCGTCGAAGACAGCCATGGCATCACGCTGTACGCAGACCTACCTGGCGTTCCGCGCGACAAACTAGACATACGCGTGCAGGACGGAAATCTGACTCTCGAGGCAGAGGCGATTGTCCCGATGCCGGCAGGTTTGCGACTCCATCACGGAGAGATTCGCAACCCTCATTACGCGCGCGCCTTCGCGCTGAGTTCAGATTTCGATGTGACGCGTATCGACGCGCAGTTGCGCGATGGCGTACTGAAGCTTACGATTCCGCGGCGCGACGAAGCGAAACCCCGGAGAATCGAAGTCATCGCGGGATGACGAAAAACATCCAAAGGTAGGGTGAGGTACGGATCTCCGTCTCGCCATTTGTCACTCCCGCGACGGCATCAGATTTCCGTCGCGGGCAGTTTCTCCTGCTCTTGAGAAAGCATTATGAAACTCAGCCTCACAATCGAATCGAGGTCACTCGATCTTGAGCTCGACGACGTTGTCGCCGGGCTATTTGCCATTCGTCTCGATTTGCCACCAGCACTCGGCCACAGCCTGCAGGAGTCGCTTACCCGACATCTAAACGAAACAACCGGTCCTTGGACGCTTGACGCCAATCACATGCGGCGGCGCATCCTTCGCAAGATCATTCTAGATATTGCAGACCCAGCCCTGCTGATCCGCTATCTGTCTGACTGACAGCGTTCCTCAGTCCGTGTGCCCCACGGAAGAATTATCGGGATACCAGCCAGCTTGGCACGCTGGCATTCCAAGGAAAAGTCGAAAATCCACTCTTTGCTTTGCAGAGTATGAACAACGGAATGATAAGCAGGAGGTATACGTGAGTCGTCTCATCGTCGTATCGAACCGGACAGCAGACCCGGATAGTTCCGCCCCTGGCGGGCTGGCCGTCGCGCTCAACGACAGCCTGCAGCAGCGCGACGGCATCTGGTTCGGCTGGAGCGGCAAGCTCGCCGAGGCCGACAGCGATCCCGGCAACCAAGAGGTGCAGGTTCGCGAATACGGCAACATGGAACTCGCCACCATCGACCTCTCGCAGCGCGACTAC